>CANIZU010000054.1 GCA_947472115.1 Flavobacteriales bacterium
TTAAAACGATTTCAGTCGTTTGTGCATCGAACATTGAATGGCGAGGATGTGGTATCGATGATTTCATTTTTTAGGCAGCATTATCAGACTGCGCTGAGTTTGGAGGATTTGTTTTTTACGACAGCTGTTCTACAGGCGCCAATTGGGACTCATGTTCACGAGGCACTTGTGGCTTTTCAATTGGCTTGGGCGGCTTTTCCGCATGAAAGAAGAACCGACAAACACTTGGCATCGCCATTAAAGGGCAGCGCTTGTAAACGCTTGAATATGTATTTTCGGTGGATGGTGCGAAAAAAATCTCCGGTGGATTTTGGCATTTGGTCTAAAGTATCGATGTCTGAGTTATTGTGTCCGCTCGACGTCCATGTGCAACGCATCGCCATTGAAATGGGTTTGTTAGTTCGCGATAAGTCAGATTGGCAGTCGTGTATGGAATTGACCGACAGATTGCGGGAGTTTCGACCTCACGACCCCGTTTTTTATGACTACGCCCTGTTTGGCATTGGTGTTGCTAAAATGAAAGAAATTATCCGTTAACCCGTAGAAATTTCATAAATTCGTAATAATAAAAAATCAGCAAAATGGCAGAAAAATTCACTAGCAGTAACTTCACTGAAGTTGTATTGCAATCAGACAAACCCGTATTGGTAGATTTTTGGGCAGAATGGTGTGGTCCTTGCCGCATGATCGGTCCAATGGTCGATGAACTTTCAAATGAATATGCAGGCAAAGCAGTCATTGGCAAATTGAACGTGGATGAAAATCCGGATATTTCAATGACCTACGGTGTGCGCAGTATTCCTACTTTATTAATTTTCAAAAATGGTCAATTGGTTGATAAAATCGTAGGCGCAGTTCCAAAACAGAACATTGCATCTAAAATCGAGGCTCAATTGTAATTTGTAAAGACTTGAAAAAAGGCCGGCTCGCCGGCCTTTTTTATGACTCCTACACCACATAAACGTACTCAAAAAGTAAGGCATTTCAAATTCCTCAAGCGTTACCTTCCGTGCTACTCGAAGAAATCCAATCCTACTCAAATTTTGAACTCTTGGCAAATGCCGCCAAGGAAGGATTCATTGCGGGTCTGCACAAAAGTCCTTTTAGAGGATTTTCGGTAGAGTTTGCGGAACACCGCCCCTACAACCCAGGGGAAAGTGTAAAGAATATTGATTGGAAGTTGTTGGCTAGAACCGACAAAAAATACATCAAGCAGTTTGACGAGGAGACGAATTTAAAGGCCCACATCTGGCTCGACACCTCAGTCAGCATGCGGTTTCCCGAGAAATTGGAATCGAAACTGAAATTCGGAACCCTAACGTCGGCTGTGATTGGGGGCCTTTTACAACAGCAAAAAGACAGTTTCTCGTTAGGACTTTTTAATGAAAATGGATTCTATCAAAGAAGTGCTTGCAAAAGTACAAGAGGTCATTTCCAGCAGCAGTTGGCGGCACTCAGCCCACTTTGGATGAATGAAAAATCCACGCAAAAAATAGCGAATCCACCGACAAATCAAACATTAGAGGAAGCCATATTAAACGTTGGTCGACGTCAATTGGTAGTAATATTGAGCGATTTTTTGTGGGGACCGGCCGAGGCGACAGCCGAGGCCTCCTTCTGGAAATATATGGCCATGCTCAGATTTCAAAAATGTGAAGTCTTGCTAATACAAATCCAACACGAAGAACAAGAGCTTAACCTAGATTTTGCATCGGGCAATCGCCCTATTAAATTTATGGATTTAGAAACAAATGAATCCATCAAACTACAACCCGATGAAATTCAACTGGCCTACAAAAAAATTGAATCGAAACGAAATAAGCAATTCAACGACCAGTGTATTCAGTTGGGAATAGATTCATTCATCGCTGATGTATCAAAGCCCATTGAGCAAGCACTCACAGCTTTCTTCGTCAAACGCTCAAAACTCCATTAACCGCGGTTAAAAAGCAATCGCTGAGGATTGTAGTTTTCCGTCAACCCGCCATCGTACCCCAACACCCCATTCACCCACACCTTTTCCGGTTGATACGTAAACTGATGTCCTTCCAAGGGCGACCAACCGCATTTGTAAAGTAGATCAGATTTATTCACTGCACGATCGTTCTTACCTAACATCACAATATCGGCAGCATAACCTTCCCTCAGGTACCCTCTATTGTTGATTTGATACAAAATCGCTGGATTGTGACACATTTTCTCTACCATTCTTTCGATGCTTATTTTTCCCGCAACTACATAGTCCATCATCAATGAAAGAGCATGCTGCACCAATGGCAAACCTGATGGCGACTGGGCATATTTACCCTGTTTCTCTTCCCAAGTGTGCGGCGCATGGTCTGTCGCAATCACATCAAACCGATCGTCTAGTAAAGCAGCCCACAATGCAGCGCGATCCGTTTCGGTCTTAATGGCAGGATTGCACTTAATCAAGTTACCCAATGTCTCATAATCACGATCCGAGAAATGCAAATGATGCACACAAACTTCAGCAGTGATTTTCTTCTCAGAAAGTGGAATATCATTTCTAAAAAGGTGTGTTTCTTTCTCCGATGTAATATGAAGGATATGCAATCGTGCATTGTGTTTCTTTGCCAACTCCATGGCGTAAGAAGAAGACAAATAACAAGCCTCGGCATCGCGAATGATTGGATGCTGATTCGGCGGAATAGCCTCACCAAAAGTTGCCACTGCATCCGCAAATCTAGATTTTACACGCGTTTCATTTTCACAATGGGTAGCAATTAGGATTGGGCAATGGGCAAAAAGCCCTTCGAGTGCATGGGGTTGGTCAACAAGCATATCACCCGTACTGCTTCCCATGAAAATTTTCACACCACAAACAGTATTCGGATTCACTTTTTTGATTTCTTCCAAATTGTGATTGGTAGCACCCAAATAAAATGAATAATTAACCGCTGAATTTGCTGCACCCAAAGCGTACTTTTCTTCCAACAAGAAATTGGTCACCGTTTGTGGATTCACATTGGGCATCTCCATGTAGGAAGTGGTCCCTCCAGCCAATGCGGCACGACTTTCAGTAAAAATCGATGCTTTGTGTGTCAATCCAGGCTCGCGAAAATGAACTTGATCATCAATAACACCAGGAAGAACAAATGAACCATTGGCATCTACAACATCAGCATTGTTTGTGTCAATATGACTGTCTATACGTTGAATTAATCCGTCTTGAAATAACAAATCACCCTCAAACACTCGATTGTCTGAAACGATCCTCGCATTTTTTATTACTGTTTTTCCCATACCTCAAAATTACTAACTCGAAAACCCTCACATTCAAATAGGGATAATTACCCTATCGAAGCAATGTGAAATTTCCCTGCAACGAACGTTTCTCATTATCACAACCAATCCAATAGGCCATGAAAATATACACCCCTTCCGCTGCGGGCTTCCCGTTGATATTGCCATCCCAATTCATATCTGGATTGGTGAATTCTGCAATTTTCTCACCCCAACGATTGAATAATTTCACATTATACAACGACCCTTTCACCATATATTGGTTCATCGGATACATATCATTTCGTCCATCGCCGTTTGGCGTAAACGCATTAGGCATGAAAATAATTGATGGGAACGCATCTTTTCGCTTATTCAAATTCACAGAATCGCGATTTACACAACCCTCTGGATCTTTGACTTTCACCCAATACAAACCACTATCGTAACCAATGATCTTTTGCGATGTCGCTCCCGTATTCCATAGATACGAAATCATTCCCGGTCCGGCATCCAAGGTTGGCGTCTCAGACAAACACAGTGATGTATCAGGCCCCAAATTCACGATGGGATTGGGAAACAACTTCACTTCAATGGAATCTTTTTCTGGACAGCCATTAGAGTTATGCAATTCAACGACAACTTTTCCCGGTGTGGTTAATCGAAATACGGGGCCCGTAACTTCTTTGTTCCAAACAACTTGAGTCACATTTGGCAGAGTGATCGTCAATGTGGTATCTATCTTCTCACAATACCTCAGATCCTTACCCATTTTAAACTCGTTTGGGAAATTCTTTATGACAAAAGAATCTCTGGTAGAGCATAGCCCAACCGTCACCTTTACCCAATACAAGCCGGGCGCTGAAATATTTGATGTTCTTCCCGATGCGCCATCGCTCCAAACAACGGTAGTATTTCCTCCTGTATTGATCTTTGAATCGAATGTCACCAACACTGAAGGGCAAACTGTAGTATCCCTAACATCAACCTTAACAGGGCTATATTGAGAAACCGTCACTGAATCCAAAGATTTACATTTATTTACTGTCTCACCGATCAAATAGTATTTGCCCGTCTTCTTGACATTTGTAATTCTTGTGGTTGCACCCGTACTCCAAGTGTATTTAGCCATTCCCGGGGCTCCATAAATATCTCTATTGATTTGATCATTGCTACAAATGGTAGTATCACCCTGTGCATTAACGATCGCCCTGTCTATGGTGATTTTCATTGAATCCCGCCAATAACAAATCTTAGAATAGACATCCAAATAAATCCATCCTTCCAATTTGGTAATGATTGAATCTGTTGTTTGGCCCGTGCTCCATTTATATGCCTCTGCCTTAATATTCGACTTCAATTTCACTGAGCCGCCAGGACAAATAATCGTATCGGCTGGCAACTTAGGTTTCAATGGTTCAACTACAGTTACATAGGCTACAAAACTATCCAAACATTTATTCTTATAGGCATAAAGCTTCACTTTGAACTTCCCGGCATGCGGAAAAGTATAGGTAGGACTCGGCAAATTCGATGTGTCGGTCTTTAAACTATCTATACCAAAGTCCCAATGATATCGCTGGGCCGAAGTGCTCTTGTTTTGAAACTTATACTGATATCCGCAGATAAATGTTGGCACAAAATACGATGCCACAACATCAATCACGCAACTCTGCACATTGAATTGATAATCCCTCCGCGTTGTACCAATCAATTGACCTTTTCGGTATTCCTTCACCAAAATCCCAACAACAAATTGACCTGTTTTTGTAGGTGTTAACGTCAAATAGCCTGTCTTAGAATCGATTTGCAACGGAGGATTGCCATTGATTGGATTGGTATCAATATAACCAGCGCCCCAAGTGATTTGAGAAAAAGGAGGCATTTGCAAGTCCCCATTAGCTCCTTGGTCTGGTCGTGGGGCATTAGTTGTCCCACCAGTATAAGGTCTAAACAATTCATAAACCAAACTATCACCATCATCGTCAGTTGCACTGTGGTCAAATTTTAACGGCGTATTGGTACACAAAAAATTAGGGGGCAACTCCTTAAATACCGCTGAATTGTTCTCTTTTTTGTTCGATAAAGTCCTTGCATCAGGAATCAATGTCCAATAGTTAGCACCTGTCCCACCTGGATCCACTAAATTATTGATTGAACCATTTCTACAACAGCGCTGAAAGGAGATATAATATCCTCCGGTTATGGGAGGCAATGTAAAAGTAACTTCATACCAGTATTGATCTACGCAAGCGTTGGGCGCCTGAACAATGCAATTGTAATTGGTTTTTACTACTCGTTTGGGACCTTGGCGACTGACTTGTTTTGGATACCCTCCAATCATATTGCGCGTTTGGCCATTAAATACGCCGATGTAAGCGGTAGCATCTGACTGAATTGCGCTAGGGTTACCATTCTGACAATCGATATAAAGATCTAAACGGATTTTATATTGGTTATTTCCCAAATACTTATAGCCCATCTCGCCACCCACAATATGCGTACTTTTCGCCGTACCAAACAGCAAACATAATAGCACGAAAAAAGTGTAGCGTATTTTCACTAATTCAAAAATAACAAAATATCAAGCAAAGAGTTGTCGGATTGACAACTAAATTACAATTGAGAACCTAAATTATTAATTAAATCAGATACAACTGAAGATCTCCAGGATCCTCATTGTTAAAAAATACATGTTCTTGCAATGTCGTTGCGATAGAAACACCCACAAAATTTGCCTGAATTGGATAATCTCTATGTTCGCGTTGAGCTAAAAATGCAGTGCGAATAATTTCAAAGCCATGCTCATATAAATCAACCAAAACTTGCATCGCCGTACCACCTGAGTGAATTACGTCGTCCACAATAATAACTGGGGTTGACATCGCAACCATATTGGGTAAAATACCCTCCCATTTGTAATCCTCAGAGGCGTGAACATTCCCCAAGGAAATATTACAATTCGGTAAAATGCGATCCAATTCATGGTTTAACTCGAGCGCAATCGACATCCCTCTTTCGTTAATAGCCACAAAATACAAATCTTCATGATCGGCAAAAGATTCCGCGATTTCTAAAGCCATCCGCTGAAAAATGACACAGATTTCTTGATGATTCTTTAGTTGGGTGCGGGTTGACATGGTGTGGTAAAATTACATTGCTACGATTAAATCTCCTCTATTCCATGAAAATTTTTGCGCAAACGATCCAAATATTTCGATTTTTGAAACCATTCCACCAATTCATCCAAATTGGGTGATGGGCTTTCTTTAAAAACATTCCACCCGTCCGTCAATTCCAATTCTGCTTGATCCAGCATCGCTTCAGCCCTCTCTCCAGCCGCTGCATCACCTGCATGTTTCTCATCGATTTCATCGTTCAAACCCATCATTTCAAACAAGAAATCCTTAGGCAATCGATTTTGATTTAGATCGACGACATCCATCGAAATAAGATATGACCTTACAATGCCGCGTGACGTGCGTAACTCCTCATAAAAACGATTAGCGAGCTCAATTACATTGATCTCTGCACTATCATCGCCTTTTAAATCGGGGTGATCTTGGCGCTGAATATCAATATATCGGACCCGAAGTTCTTTGGCATCCAAATTCAAGGATGGCGTTAGTCCAAAAAACTCGAATGCATTTTGCATTTTAAATTCCCAATGCTCTGGCGATATCTACCCAGAAGGTAAACGCAACCAAAGAGAGTAAAATTACCATTCCAATGACTTGGCCTACGTACAAAACCTTCTCAGAAACAGGTCTTCTTGCGATGATTTCATACAATAAGAACATCACATGTCCGCCATCTAACGCTGGAATCGGAAGGATATTCATAAATGCAAGCACCAAACTGAGCATCGCAGTAAGGGTCCAAAAGTTAACCCAATCCCAAGTACCACCAAACATCTGAGCAATTCCCACAGGCCCGGCCAATGATTTGGAAGCATCAGTTTTACCTGAAGCCACATTGCCCAAAGCCTTGGCATTGGCGCCTATCAAACCAAAAGAACGTGAAACACCTTTGTTCACCGATTCACCCAAACCATATTTGATGATTTTTTCATCGTTCTCAAATCCTGAAAACTTAGGTTGAAAACCAATGGTGGCATCCGCATTGACATCAACCGTTAAGACCGTGGTTTTACCCGTAGTGTCTTTCACTTGCATTTTGATTCTCTGCCCAGCGTATTTTACTAAGGTTTCTTTGAATTCAAAAAACGACAATACATCCTTGCCTTCTACTTTTTGAATAGCATCGCCGACATCAAAGCCTGCTTTATAAGCGTTTCCGCCGCCGGTGAGTTTCCCCACAACGAACGATAAACGAGGTGCAAAGAATGGCATATCTGACTTCTTCGACAGCAACTCATCAAAATTTTCAGGCAAAATCAAAGTGGTATCATAATAAGAATATTGAGACGATGCTGGCTGAGTTGAATCAGAACTAGCAACCATCACCAACTTCGCACGTTGGATATCAATAACCTTTTTATCAGCCATCAAGAAAGAAGGGTTACCAAATTCGGCATCCAAATTTTCTACTTTTTGACCATTCAAAGCTACGATTCTATCACCGGTTACAAAGCCCATAGAACGAGCCACCGGACTGGCATAAATGCCACCCTTTTGATTGATTGCCTCATTCGGGATATAGGACTCCCCCTGCGAATAGGTTAATGAAATCATCAAGAAAATTCCCAAAATCAAATTGACAGTTACCCCGCCCACCATTACAATCAAACGCTGCCATGCCGGTTTACTGCGGAATTCCCAAGGTTGGGGCTCCGATTTCATTTGCTCGGTATCCAAACTCTCATCCATCATTCCGGCAATCTTAACGTAACCGCCCAATGGCAACCAACCCATACCGTATTCTGTATCGCCGCGTTTAAAGCTGAACAACTTAAAATTCCATGCATCAAAGAACAAAAAGAACTTCTCGATGCGAATACCAAATGCTCTGGCGGCCCAATAATGACCAAATTCGTGCAAGGTAATTAGAATCGATAAAGCTAAAATAAACTGTGCGGCCGTAATTAGTATTTCCATAAATTTATGTTTTACAAAGATAGTTTATTCTTTGTCGATGCTCACCAAAATCGGGGAAAACTCTATTCGCTTAGACGAAGGCCTTCTCCATACGATGATGCGGAATCCCAACCTCTTCAAATTGATCTCCCACAATATAATAACCGAGCGATAAATAGAAATCCAGGGCAGAATCTCGAGCATGTAGAACCATTTTTTGCTTACCCATTTCGATGGCTTTCGCTTCTGCCAAGGCAACCATACGCGCACCGACTTTATTTCTACGGTATTTGTTGGCGACTGCTACCTGCCTCATTTTCAGATCATTGCCGGCTTCTGTAAGTATCATACAGCCCACCAACCAGTCGCCGTGATTGGCCACCAAATGTATATCACCCTTCTCCTCCGGGAAAATCGCGGGATCAAATATCATTCCCAAAGGCTTGCGCAAAACATCATGTCGCAACGCCAAGGACTGGATATATTTCATCGATCCCCATTCGATAAATGCCAATTCGATATGTGGCCCATTCTCCATGATAAAACCCTTATTTATCCTGCGCTTCACCCACCGCCAAGGCCACCATATTCACGATTTCGCGAACTGATGAACTGTGGTGAAGGATGTGGACCGACTTCTTAAATCCTAACAACACAGGACCAATTGCCTCCATATTACCCATGCTTCTCATGATTTGATACACCGCATTTCCGGTACTCAAGCCACTAAATATGAATACGTTAGCCGACTTATCTCCCAACTTATTAAACGGAAACCTTCTGCTTCTCAAATCACCATCGATTGCATAAACCGGCTGCATCTCTCCATCCACCAAAATATCAGGTCGATCCGCATGTAAACGTTTAACCACCTTTTGCATCATTAAAGGATATTTACCCGCTGAACTACCAAAATTGGAATACGAAATCAATGCGATGCGTGGTTCAATTTGAAACGACTTCACCCGATCATGAACCAATCCAACCATCTCGTAAACAGAATCTTCATCTATATCGATGTTCACCGTAGTATCGGCAAAAAACACGGGTCCTGATTTAGCCATCATAATATGCATTCCCGCCACCCGATGAGTAGTTGAAACCATCCCTATACAATCCAGCGCAGGTCTCAAAGCAATGGGATAATTCCTTGTCAAACCGCTAATAAAGGCATCCGCCTTTCCATTTTCCACCATCATCGAACCAAAATAATTTCGATTTCGCATTTGATATTCAGCTTCAAATCCCGTGAGTCCTTTCCTACTGCGCTTTTGGAACAGCATTTCGCCATATTCCTTTAACTGTTCCTCCTGTTTTCTTGGGTCGATCATCACCACACCCGGAATCTCAATGAAATTCTCATCCATCATTTTCTGAATGGCCTCAGGGTTGCCCAATAAAATCGGTTCGCAAATTCCGTCGCGTTTGGCAATTTCTGCCGCTTTCAAGATGCGAATATGATCGGCTTCTGCAAAAACAACGCGCTTGGGATTGGTTTTCGCTTTGGTCATCAAACGGTTCACGAAGTCATTGTCGATGCCTAACCGCTGTCTTAACTGCGCATTATAGCCTTCCCAATCCGTAATCGGATTCTTGGCCACACCGCTATCCATGGCCGCTTTTGCCACCGCCGGAGCTACAGTTGTTAGCAATCGAGGATCCATCGGCTTAGGAATGATATACTGCGGTCCAAAACTCAAATTCTTTTCATTATATGCCATCATCACACTCTCTGGCACGGGCTGCATCGCCAAGTCAGCAATGGCTCGAACCGCAGCGAGCTTCATTTCTTCATTGATCTCCGTTGCTCTAACGTCCAATGCGCCGCGGAAAATGAAAGGGAATCCTAAA
>CANIZU010000055.1 GCA_947472115.1 Flavobacteriales bacterium
AATGACGCGAAAAAGTCAAATGGTTGCAAGAAAATTGACAAAAAAAATGATTTTTTTTACTGCTAATCGAAAGGTTTGAACTTGAAATTTATTTCCCGTTCACGGAATTTAGCAATTCCAACGAATTTTTATAGTCCCGCACCGCCCTAAAAATGCCTAACGCAATCTTTTGCTGACCATCATTCGACTTCAAACTAACACGATCCGTAGAGTTGGTTAAAAAACCCGTTTCTACCAAAACACTTGGCATTGAAGTTTGCCACAAAACCAAAAATCCTGCTTGCTTAACACCTCGCGTTTTTATAGGACTTAATTTGCTTGTATGACTTTCAATTCCACTAGCCAATTTCAAGCTTTGTTTCATAAAGGCATTCTGTACTAAACTAAATATAATATGTCCTTCCGGCGAATCTGGATCAAACCCGCCATACCTGGTGTTTTCCTTGTAATCAGACTCATAGGTGATTACGGCATTTTCACGCTTGGCCACTTCCAAGTTCCCTTCAGATTTATGCAAACCCATAAAATATGTTTCACTTCCTGCTGCCGCTTTGTTGGGATTGGCGTTGCAGTGAATTGAAATAAACAAATCCGCCTGTCTGTCATTCGCCAAATTGGGCCTTTCCCACAGTTTTAATGATTTATCCGTAGTTCGAGTATACAAGACCTTTAACGATGGTAGACTATCTTTCAACAGTTTTCCCAATTTCAAAGCCACACCCAGGGTGACATCTTTCTCGAAAATCTCGTTGTTGCCATTGCAACCCGGATCCAATCCACCATGACCCGCATCAATCACCAATGTATTCACAGAATTGCTTACCCTCACCTTTTTGGCTGCGGGTAAACATATCAAAAGTCCCAACGACAAACAAAAATGCAGCGTTTGTTGAAGGCCTCTCCGTATGAATTTTAACATTTGTTTCATTCTTTCCTGTTGCATAACGCAATCATGGCAAACTTTTTGCCGAAATTCGCTGAAATTTGTCAAACCGCGAACATTCATATCACCATAGATGCCTACAACAATTGTTGACAGTTGTATTCGCGCTTTGCTTGAGCAGCCTCAATCCTTTATCAGCCCAAGGAATTACGACAGCGTCCACAAAAAAAGACAGCGTAAGCAATCCGTCTCCCGCCAAAAAAGCGATTAACAACCCCATTCATTACGAAGCCGCAGATTCCATAATTTTAAGAATGGTGAACGGGAAAGCCTTACTTTATAATAAAGCAAAGGTTGATATGGATGAAACCGAACTAAACGCGAACTATATAGAGGTAGCCTTTGCCAACAAAACCCTTTTCGCAAAAGGAAACATCGACTCAACTGGCAAGTACATCAATCAACCGATCTTTAAAGATGGGAACGATGCTTATACTTCCGATAGCTTGCGATACAACAACGAATCAAAAAAAGGAATGGTATATGGCTTGTCGCTGACCCAAGACGAGGCCCATGTCCAACTCAAACAGGTGATGAAGCAACCCGATGGCAGTTTGATGGGGAATTCTGGGAAAATTAGCACCTGCTCCGACCCCCACCCCCATTTTTACCTGAACGCATCTAAAATCAAAGTCATCCCCAACAATAAAGTACTTTTTGGCGCCGCAAACCTCGTCCTGGCCGATATCCCAACGCCCCTCGCACTTCCCTTTGGTATTGCTCCGATGAAAAAAGGACAGCGCAATGGCCTCATCATGCCAAATCCGGGCTTTAACAATAGTAACAATAGCTTTTTCCTGTCCAACTTAGGCTATTATCAAGGTTTAGGGAAATTTGCCGATGCGCAGGTGAATTCAGACCTCTATTTCAATGGCGATTTCCGTATGGGCGTTACAACCAATTTTATCAAACGATATAAATACAGCGGCGCCCTTGCAATAAACATGAGTCGTTTCGGCAACGGAGCAGATCGTGTCAGTCCATTTTTCTCCAAAACGAACGATTTTTCCATCAATTCTCGATTTGGACTCGACCGCAAATTGCTTCCCGGTGTAACACTCAATGGAAACATCAACATCGTTACTGGAAATTACAACAAGCGAAATTCAAAAGACATCCAAACACTGTCGAAAAACGAATTTGTCTCCAGCGTAAATTATGGTCAAAGCTTCTTGAAGAACAAGGTCAATTTGTCGGCCTCAGCCCGACATACCCAAAACGTTCAAACTCATGATTTCAGATTGGAATTACCCAATATAAACGTCGGCGTATCTAGCCTAACACCATTTGCAAAAAAGAACGGATCAAATACAAAATGGTTCGAACAACTTAGACTATCGTATAATATGAATTTCACCAATTCATTGAATACAAAAGATACATTAATATTTAGCGACAAATACAAAGATGTTCTAGCCACGATACAATCGGCCGTGAAACACTCAATACCCGTGAGCACAAACATAAAATTGTTCAAAGGAGTACTCAACGTAACCCCAGCGGCTAACTACCAAGAGAAATGGCTATTTAAAGCGAATAAAAAATCAATCGATCCATTGACAAAGAAATTAATATTGACAGACACTAGTGGATTTTTTAGATTAAATAATTATAGTTTTTCTACGGGAATAAGTACCAACATTTACGGCACTTTTACAAAGTTGAATTTGGGCAAAATCCGTTCTATCAGGCACACAATAACTCCCAATGTAAACTTCAATTATCGTCCGGAAATTGATGGATATAAAAGAGGTTGGAATCGGACATACATCGACACATTTGGCAAGAACATTGGCTATAGTTTGTTCGAAAAATATGGCGGTTCTGATTATGTGCAACGCAAAGGCGGAGCGATAGGATTTTCACTGAGCAACAACCTGCAGGCGAAAAAAGTAATCGGGAAAGACACCACAGGAAAAGAGAAGTTGGAGAAAGCGAATCTAATCGACCAATTGATGATTAGTGGCAATTACGATCTTGCGGCGGACAGTTTACAATGGAGTGATTTCAACCTTGGGTTTAACACTGTAATTGCCAAACAAATAAGGATTGGGATAAATTCAGGCCTGAGTCCCTATTCTTACTTAAACGGACGTAAAATAAACACTTTCTCGGCGGCTAATGGTGGGCCTTTATTAAGATATCGCGGGGTAGATTTAAGCATCAATTCACGCATCACACCGGAATTATTTGGCGGGAAAAAATCGACAGAAAATGTATCGTCTAAACTCACGAATCCACTAAAAACAGATGAAGCCGAATTGAGAATGGTACAATCTCAACCTTGGAATTATTTTGATTTCAGTATTCCTTGGTCGATGAATTTCACTTACAATGTCGGCTACAATAACGAAATCGCAATTGCCAATAACAAGCTAACGAATCACAGGATCTCTGTCAACGGCGATATTAGCATCACCCAGGAATGGAAGATAGCATACAGCACCGGTTATGATTTAAAAAGAAATATGATGGCAGGGAGCGAGTTTTCGGTCGTAAGAAACCTCCATTGCTGGCAATTAGAATTCAAGTGGATTCCAAGTGGATATGCCAAAATGTGGTTATTTACGCTACGACCAAAGAGCCCCTTATTACAAGATTTGAAGTTAAATAAAAAGGTATTTAGCAATCCCGTATTGTTTCAGTAAATCTATTTTTACTTCAGTTTGTTAACTTTGCACATTATGAGCATTCAAATAGGATCAATAGCCCCCGATTTCACATTATTCAACAGTGAAAAACAAGAAGTTACATTGTCTCAATACTTAGGTAAATCTGTAGTATTATTATTCTACCCCCAAGCATTTACTGGGGTTTGCACAACCGAACTTTGCGATATTCGCGACAACCTCAATGTATACAGCACGTTAAACGCTGAAATTTTGGCTATTTCTGTCGATTCAGTTTTTACATTGGAAAATTGGAAACAACAACAAGGTTTTAACTTTCAAATGTTGAGTGATTTCAACAAGACGGTGAGCATTGCCTACGAAACAATTTATGAAACATTTGCTTTTGGAATGAAAGGCGTTTCTAAAAGATCTGCATTTGTGGTTGATTCAAAAGGCATTTTGCAATACGTTGAAATTTTGGATAACGCAGGCGAAATCCCTAACCTTGATAAAATCAAAGAGGTTTTAGCCACTTTGTAGAATTAAGATTAAATTTGAAGGATGCGAACTCGCATTCTATTAATCACTTTCGTTTTTCTCAGTGGCGGTAATCTATGGGCCCAGCGCACTGCGCACCCAGAGTTTTTAATGAAATACTATTTCACCGCCAATGAGCCTATTAAGCAAAGCGTAACGCCGAGTACTTTTATCAGTGAGCACTCCACAATGCGCTTTTTCAGTTTCCGATGTTTCCCGAGTCCTAAATTTGCGATTAATGGCAAAGAAAATGCGATGCCCTATTTGGAGTATCAGTCGAGTCCACAGTTGGGGTTCGACACCATTCTACCCATCGAGGAACGCCTAGCATGCGGCCCGTTTATGTCGGCTAGCACCGAAATCACTAACATCGAATACAAAGAATTTTTGATGGATTCCGAATGGATGAAATTGAACGGTTACACAATCAGCCAGCTTTATCCTGACACCCTCGTTTGGGAGGATATACCGGCCACCGCAGAACGTAGCAGTGTAAAAAACCCCTTTCTTAATTACTATTTCCAGTCCACCAATTTCCATGATTACCCCGTGGTTGGAATTAGCCAATTGCAAGCCAAAGCTTATTGCGCATGGCTCAAAACTAAAATCGAACAGAATCCGAGTAGGCCCTATCAGCAGTGGTTATCAGTCCTGAACGAGGAGGGACTATCCTTCGAAATCGATTTGCCAACAACCGCTGAATGGATGTATCTATACCAACAAGCCATTGCGATTCCATTTGAAACGCGGAGTGTTGAATCACTAAATAGCGGAAAACCCAAAAAGAAGAATGCCGAAGCCACGCAACGACTCTCGGGCATACTATTTTCAAAGCCCAACATCGGAAATGCTTTGTTAGATTATGTAATCAACAAACCCCATGGAGCCCAACCCGTTGTATATCAAGGATTATTCACCAATCGCGGTTACCAAATATCGGAAATCCAAAATGCCAGTTTGAGTCGACCCACGCCCGTAAATGCTCTACCCCCAAAACCCTATGGCCAAATTTCTCATTTGTTGGGGAATGTTTCTGAGTGGACATCTACATCAGCTTATGGACATTTATATAATAGCAACACGACCATTTTAAATACTACGGGGCTGCTCATTCCAAATCCGCACCAACAGCCGAATGTTTTTGATTTGTCGGGTTATTTGGTTGATGAAACCGAACTCCAATCGCACTTTGTGATCAAAGGGGGTTCTTGGGCCCAAGAGTTTCATTATTTGGATCCATCAGCGGTGCAAATGATGCAATCTAACCACAGTGCTAATTACGTTGGATTTCGTCCTGTGATACGTTTTTATAAAAAATAGTACACATATCGTCAATTTGACACTTTTTCGTAATTGTATAATTGACACTTCTTAATATTTTAATTATATTGCCGACCTATTTATTTCGCCTATGTATTCATTTGTACAAAAACAAAAAAAGACAGCCCTTGTATTGATAGTCTTTTGCGCTTCAATCTCTGCGTTTGCTCAAACTGGTTCTCCTGCCAAAGTAAATACTGAAGATACTAGCATTTCCAGCGTTGGTGATGTGGTTATCGTAGGTTATGGAAGTCAAAGCCGACGGAATTTAGTAGGTTCAATCTCTACCGTTAGTGGCAAAGAGATAACCGACATGCCCGCTCCTTCATTTGAAGCCGCATTACAAGGAAAAGCTGCAGGTGTTCAAGTCATTGTGGGCAGCGGTATGGCCGGATCTGCGTCATTGATTCGTATTCGCGGCGCTTCTTCAATTTCTGCAGCTGGCGACCCATTGTATGTAGTTGATGGGATCCCGATTTCACAAGATTATTTCATGAACCGCTCTAATGGCTCAAACTATGGTGCTGGATTCAACAACAACCCGCTAGCAAGCATCAATCCAGACGATATTGAGAATATAGAAATTCTAAAAGATGCTGCCGCAACTAGTATTTACGGCTCGCGCGGTGCAAATGGCGTAATATTAATCACCACCAAAAGAGCAAAAAAACAAGGTCTTAAATTTGATATCAGTGCGAGATGGGGCAGTTCAAGTCCAACAAAAAAGCCGGATCTTGTTAACGCCGACCAATGGCTACAGCTATACCAAGAAGCTTGGCAAAATGATGGAAGAACTGGAACTCCAGATTTGGGAGCCACCGGCATACGGATGACATGGGCGCAAGCGAACGATCCAAAGAATCACACCAATTGGGTGGACCAAGTGATTGGAACCGGATTTAAGCAGAACTACAATATTTCAGCAAATTATATGAGTAAGAGATTTGCCTTAAAGGGGATTCTATCCATGGACGATAATGGGAGTTTTATCATTGGCAATAAATACAACAGGGTTTCTGAAAGGGTAAATATGGATTTCAAGCCAATGAAAGGATTGAATATTCAAGTTTCTCAGTCATTGAGTAGGGGAACAAACTCACGTGTCGACGCATCTTGGGCCGGTGGCTTGGGAAGCGCCATGAGTACAATGCTTCCGATCTACCCATTACAACAACTTTATGATAGCACAAGTAAAGCTTACATCACCCCAGTAGGTCTTCAAACCATTCGAGACCTCAAAAACTGGAGAACGGTTGAATTGCGATCTATCAATAATGCAAGCATTAGCTATGAAGTTAATAAGAATTTCCATTTGAACTATAGCACAAGCATCGACTATATGGATTACAATGAATATCTGTACGAGCCCGCCGCTTTGATCAAATTGTATAATAGCAATTACAAACAGAATGGCGATGCGAAGTGGTTCCCTAGCTGGACGATGAATAGAAACCAATTCTTCACTGCGCAGTGGGAAAAGGATTTGAGTCGCTATCACAAAATAACCTTCATGGGTGGAACTGAGTCCCAACATAGTATCACGCATAGTAAATATGTAGAGAATTTTGACGCAACGGGCCCTATCGACCAAGTATCAATTCCTGATACCGCTAAAATCTCCAACAGCAAAACTCCTTATGAATGGGCATTTATCAGTTATTTCGGACGATTCAATTACAGCTTTAAAAACAAACTGAATTTCCAAATCACAAGTCGTTGGGATGGAAGCTCACGCTTTGGTAAGAACAACCGTTACGGATTCTTCCCAGCTGCGGCGGTTGGCTACATACTTTCTGAAGAGAAATTTATGAAGCAATACAAATGGATTAATTACATGAAACTTCGTGCGGGAATGGGTAAGAGCGGTAATGCGAACTTCGACAACTATGCACGTTGGGGTACGATCACACCATCGGGAAATTTGCCAAATTATAATGGTCAGCCTCAATTGGCTCCGGCCCGATTGGAAAACCCCAATTTGCGCTGGGAAAGCACCGTAAATTTCGATGCGGGCGTGGAAATGTCGTTCCTAAAAGGAAGAATCAGCACCGAAATCACCTACTACAGCAAAGTAACTAGCGATGTAATTATGAATGTTTCAATTCCTGTATCCACCGGCTTTGGTAGCTTTTATGATAACGTAGGTGGAATTACAAATAAGGGATTGGAATTTACTTTGAAGACAGTAAACATTCGTCAGAAAAATTTCAATTGGACGAGCAATTTTAGTGTTGCCAAAAACGTCAACAAAATCACAAGCATTGGAGTTTACTCACCCGACGCGATCGGCGGAGGCACAAACGATACACGTGTTGTATTAAACCAACCTGTTGGTACGAACTTCCTAGTGAGATTCTCCCATGTCGACAAAGCTACAGGCGCACCTGTGTATTTGGATATCAACGGAAAAGAAACCTACAAGTGGGATCCAGCAAATCGCGTAGCTGTTGGAAATGTATTACCAAAGGCCTTCGGTAATTTGGCCAACACCATCTCCTACAAAAGCTGGGAATTGAATGCCAATATTTACTTCAACTATGGTGGAAGCATTTTCGAAAGCTCTGTAAAACGTCAGCTCAGCTTAATGACTGATTGGAACATGGACACACGTGTTATGGACCGTTGGCAGAATCCTGGTGACGATGCTTTGTATCCTAAAATGACATTGAACACATTCAATCATGGCGCTACTACCCCATGGATCAATACGGATCTTTGGTTGCAAGATGGAAGCTATGTAAGATTGAGAAGTGTAAACATTAGTTATAAATTGCCGAAAAAATGGCTTGCCAAATCCAAGTTCGACGCTGCAAAGGTGATGATCGTAGGAACCAACTTACTAACTTGGACTCGCTATACGGGTATCGACCCAGAAATTGCCCGAGATTTTGAAAACGCCACAGATAGAAACATGAGTGGTAGTATTACTTATTTAACAACGCCTCAAGAAAAGAGCGTCAGTCTGGCCTTTAACTTCAGCTTCTAATCATGAAAAAGACATTCACACAATCCATAGCCATCGTCGTAGCAATGTTTGCCGCGGCGAGCGCATTTACCGGTTGTCAAAGCATTGAGACTCCCCCACCCAATGAATTATTGGTGGATGATGCCATCAAAACCACAGACGACTTACAGCGCTTACTCAATGCAAGCTACAATGAGGTCGCCAACACATTTGGAGGATTTGCTCCGATGATGAGCGAAATGCAGTCAGACAACTTGAGTATGCCAAACAACAATGACTTAAAGGAATTATACAGTCATAACGTATTGTTTTTCAACACTACAAGTGGTAGTTTTTACTCCATTCTATATCGCGCAATTTTCCGTGCCAACTTTGTTCAAGACAATATGGACAAGGTGACGGACCTCAGTGCGGCCGACAAAGACCGTATGCTAGGTGAAATTAAATTCATCCGTGGTTTATGTCATTTCACAGCAGTAAGAATGTTTGCCAAGCCTTACGGTTTTAGTGCAAAAAACGAGCATCCCGGGATTGCCATCGTGCTAAAGTCATCCACCAAGCCTAATCCGAGATTATCAGTTGGTGAAGCATACGATGCAATTTTGTCCGACTTAAAAGATGCGGAAGGATTATTACCCGCAGAAAACGGAAATTATGCCGACAAAATGAGCGCAACTGCGTTGTTGTCCCATGTATATTTCCAAATGGGAAAATATACAGATGCAGCATCTTACGCATCAACGGTAATCGATTCAAAGAAATATACATTGAGCGATACCGTGAACCTATTTACCCCAGCGGCAAGCGGTGAATACATATTCAAAATTGTAAGCACGGGTGTAAACGACAAACGAAGCGGCGGATACTCAGACAATTACTCTCCAGGAAATCCAACATGTCAATTATCAAAGGCTTTGTGGGAATCTCTCAAGGTAGATCTGGCCATCGATAAACGATTAAAATTGTTAACCGTTGTCAATGCCGGTGCCCAAAATGAGTTTGTGAAAAGTGAGATGTTTAACGCCCCCTATTTTAACGTTCCGGTCTTGCATTTAACTCAAATGCATTTGATCCGAGCTGAGGCTCTGGCAAAATCAGGTGGTGACTTAGCCATCGCAACCACAGATATTAATGCAATTATAAAAAGGGCTTACACAGACAACAGCAAATTGGTTGCTGCAGGATCTTCTGCTTTACAAATCATCGATGCGATTCGTAGTCAAAGGAGAATCGAATTAATGTTCCAAGGCGATCGCACCAACGAGATTAAAAGATTGGGCGCCATCGAAAGTCAGAATTTATTTGTCCGCGGTCACAGATGGGATTGCGACGGTTTTGTTTTACAATTCCCAATTACAGAAAAGACTAGCATATTTGAAATTAACCCAACAGGAGGTTGTAACTAATGAAAAAGACTATTCAAATTGCCGCACTATCTATCCTACTTTGTGGAGCAATGATAGGCTGCAGGCCAGAGAAAAAGACTTTAGGCCCTAAACCAAGTCAAACAGAAGGTATTTCCAATACCAGTTGGATTCTATCACGCGTGGATCAAATCGATGTGAATGTTCAGTTGGCTTTTGTGGAAAGTGATACTTTGTTGAATGTTACAGAAACCTTCATCGA
>CANIZU010000056.1 GCA_947472115.1 Flavobacteriales bacterium
AAATCCAATCCACTTTGAATGCCCCAAGGCGATTTTTTATCCAATTTGGAATGAAAATAAAACCCTGCAAGCACGCCAATGCTGGGCCTGGGATTTAAAAGCTTCCCGCCATACATCGAACTCATCCCCATTCCCATTTTTAACCCATATCGCTGTCGACCTTCATAAACCACATCCGAAACAGCTTGCGCATTCGATAAAACCGCAAGACCACTGAGTCCAAAAATCAACAATAGGGTTTTCGCTGTCATTTATATTCCTTTTCCTTTGAGTGCCGATGCAACAGCCACATCCATCAATCGTTCGGCAAACGGACGGGTGTAATCATTCAACCCAGTCACTGATGCCAGAATCTCATCTTTGGAGGCCTGCGATTGCAATAGACGCTCAAGTTCTTCGATGCGTTGTTTCGTCCCTTCGATTTCTTCTTGACTCATCATTCCCCCGTTTTTATCCAAGAAACGTTTGGCCAGATAAATCAATTGTTGAGCCTCGTTTACGGCTTCCTGTTGCATGCGCAGTTGGACATCACTTTGAGCAAACTGAAAACCATCCAAAAGCATCTGTTCCACTTGGGCATCGGTGAGTCCGTATTGTGGAGTGATGTCGATTTCTTGCGAAACATTACTGCGAAGTTCTTTGGCTCTCACCTGTAGCATTCCATTGGCATCGATGGCAAAGCTGACTTCGATTTTCGGAAAACCTGCAGGCATCGCTGGAATTCCCTTGAGTACAAATTCTCCTAATTTTCTGTTTTCCGCCACCATTTCACGTTCGCCTTGAAACACTGCGATTTTCATATTCACTTGCCCGTCGATTGAGGTGGTGTATTCCCGACCCACTCTAGCTGGAATCTTAGAATTCCTTGGTATCAGAACATCCATGAGTCCGCCAGCAGTTTCGATACCCAAACTCAATGGGGTGACATCTAGCAGCAACACATCGCTACGATTACCGGCCAACACATCTGCTTCGATGGCTGCGCCTAAGGCCACAACTTCATCGGGATTGATTTGGTTGTTGACCTGAACATGCGGGAAAAGCGCCGTTAATAATTTATAAATTTCTGGATAGCGGGTTGAACCACCCACCATCACAACGGCTTGAATGTCGGACTCCTTTAAATGGGCATCCTTCAATGCGGCCGTAATGCAATTTTGGGTTTTTTGCAAGGTGGGATTTGCGGCCGCTTGCAACTGACTATAATTCAATGTCAAATCAACAGCAACCTCACCCACCTTTAAATTATTTTGATAAATACTCTCTGGATCGCCACTCAACTCAATCTTCGCCGATTCAGCCATCAATCGCACCTTCTGCTTATCACCGGCATCTAACCCCTGAAGCACCTCATGTTCCGCTATCCAAAACTGCATCACCGCCCGATCTATATCATCACCGCCCAAAACAGTATCGCCCTTGGTCGACAAAACCTCAAAAACACCCTCTTCGATGGTCAAAATCGAGACATCAAACGTCCCGCCGCCCAAATCATATACCAATACTCGCTCCGCCTCGGTTGCATTCAAGCCATAGCTCAAACTAGCCGCTGTAGGTTCATTCAAAATTCTCAAAACATCCAATCCCGCCAACTTACCCGCGTCCCTTGTTGCCTGTCGTTGCGCATCATTAAAATAGGCCGGCACCGTTATCACTGCTTGATTCACATCCGCCCCCAACGCTTTCTCCGCCTTTTGCTTCAACGATTTCAGAATAATCGCACTCAATTCTATCGGATTGTAAAACGCATCGTCGATCATCACTTTAACCAGCGCATCCGTCTCGTCATCAATGATACGATAACTTAGAAAAGACTGAACATCCGATACATCTTTATAACTGCGACCGAGCAATCGCTTGACACTATAAATGGTGCGATCTGGCGATGCGATCAAACCCTCCTTGGCAATATATCCCACTTGGGGCAACTGACCCGGCTGAAACCCAATCACCGATGGCACCAAACTCCCCATCTCATCAACAATGATCTCCGGTTGATGCGTAGTTGGATTTACATAAGCAACCAAACTATTGGTCGTACCCAAATCAATCCCAACCACGATGGCCGTTTTTGTCACTGTCCCTGATGCGATATCGATTTTAATTTTTGCCATCTCTTGCCAATTTCAACGCACAAAGTTAACCCTAACCACCATTGAAAGTTGATTCCTATTGATGAATAAATCGAAGAAAAAATGACAAATGTCATCATCTTGCTGACATTATTATGACAAAATCCTTACAATCACCCAGGCCCTATTCTTTGGGCATCAAAGTAAATTTGTCGCATCAAAAAAATGAAAAACAAAGGTCAATTTATTCTAGTTATTTGGGCAGCACTATTATCAGGGCAGCTTTTTGCACAAACCACTTATAAGGACACTGTTTCAATGGGACCTGGCTACGCCAATGCGGTTTATTTCAATCTCCGCACCGGAGAAAAATCGCAATCAGCCATTTCCACTTGGCACATGTCGCACACCACCGTTTCTCGCGACAATTGTGTTCGTCTAAACCACCTAAACGGGGTTGATGTCTACGCTTATCCGAAGGGCGACAACAAGGATTTTAGCAAAATGGACACTGCGGGATGGATGTCGTGGAAGCACCTTTACAACGACATTCACACCCATGAATTGGGCGCTCTAAATCAGAGTATCAATTCAAAAGATCCTTTGGATTTCAGTTGGGGCATTTATAATACTACCACCCATGAAATCACTGGAGATTCTCTTTACCTTTTTGTTGTAAATACTCCAACGGTAGGGAAAACTTTCCTTAAATTTAACCCTATTTTACAAACGGCCACCGGCGATTTGATTTTCCGATTTGCTAGTTTGGACGGAAGCATCGACAAAACAGACACACTGAAACAGGCGAGTTTTACCGGTAAAAGCTACAAATATTACAACTTCTTCAAAGGCGCAGTTCAGCCCGAACCAATTCGCGAAAACTGGGACCTTCTATTTACAAGATACATGGCACCCACTACCCCTCCCGGCGGCGGACCAATGGTGATGTACCCTACGATGGGCGTTGAATCAAAAAGAGGCGAACGCGTTTCAAAAATCACAGACTACACGTGGGATGTGATTGCTGCCAACCCTGCCCAATCGATTGCTGGAATCAAAATGACAGGAACGCCGGGTGAGTTGAGTAAAGATTTGACAAAAATCGGAGGGGATTGGAAAGCATATGATGGTGCAGCAATGACGTGGACTATCAGCACAGATTGGAATTACATCATGGAAACAATCCGTACTCAAGGAACAACCAAAGACACCGCTTTTTGGTTGTTGGCCTTTACCGGATTCAGTGGAAGTTCTAAAGGTGAAAGCCAGTTAAAAAGAATGGAACTGAAAACCGCTGCTGCGGCCGTGAGTCATGCGAAACAATTTTCTGCCAAATTATTTCCAAATCCCTCTACCGATAATGTTTTAATCATGGCGAATGGAATTTCTGAAAAAGCCATCGTACAAATCATAGCTGTGGATGGTCGTTTAATCCATTCCAATTCAAATTGTGAATTTAGTCAAGGTGCAGTTCAGTTTTCGGTTCAAGATTTACCTAGTGGAAGTTATTTCGTGGCGATTCAAACCAACACCGACAAACTAAGCCTACCATTCATTAAGCAATAATCATTGAATCACGGTTTCCTATTAGCGGTGTGTTTAATGCCCCTGGCTTTGCTATCGCAAAGCCAGGGCGACACCCTGCAAAACGAATCCGAGGAAACCATAAATCCTGTGTACATCACCGGAACAGGCATCGCAACCAAATCCAATAAATCCGCCTACCAAATCAAGGTCATTTCGGCAAAAACCATCGCCCAAATGGGTGCTCAAAACGTTGGCGAAGTACTTCAAAATCAATCCGGAATCCTTATCAATCAAGACCCCATCTTGGGAACCGGCATCAACCTTCAAGGCCTATCCGGCCAATCCGTAAAAATCCTTCTCAACGGCGTACCAATGGTCGGCCGCATGAACGGAAACATAGACCTAGGTCAAATCACAGCTGGCCAAATTGAACGCATCGAAATCATCGAAGGCCCAATGAGCATCATCTATGGCTCCGATGCCATCGGCGGTGTCATAAATGTCATCACAAAAAATAGCAACGCCAAGCCATTTCAAAAAATCACAGGTTACGCCGATGCCGTAAACAACTACAACATCGATTATGCAGCACAACTGAAATCACAACTTTCAACCGTTAATAATCTAAAACTTACCTGCCCAGCTATTTTCATCAATGCTGGCCGACAATTTTTTGGCGGAATCGACTTCGATACCAGCAACCGTCAGTTTGATTGGAAACCCAAAACCAAATACTACGCCAACGCTACAACCCAATGGAAAAATGGGCTCAACACGATTCATACGCTCCGAATCGCCGGATATCACGAACAACTTTTGGATCGAAGCAACGCAGAATCTAACTTGATTACCGTAATCGGATACAACAAACGATTTTACACCCTTCGCGGTGAAATATCATTAAATTCGAGCATCAAAACCAAACAGGGCAAGCACATTCAGTGGTTAAATAGTTACAACGACTACCATCGACTAAGCATGATGGTAAGACGAGACCTAGTCACTGGGCAAGAATCGCCAGCAAATAGCGCAAACCAAGACACTACGCGAAATCGTGGCTTCAACTCCAGAGCAATCATCACCCAAACAAAAAATGAGCATTTTCACTGGCTTTACGGCTACGATGCCGCTGCTGAAACGCTACAATCCCTAAGAACTGGCTCACCAAGATCAATTACCGACGTTGCAATATTCTTTCAGCCCGAAATTTTTGTCGGCCCTAAAATCTCAATCCGTCCAAGCCTTAGAGCCATGTACAACAATCGATTCGCCACCTACGCCATCGAAAACGGAAAGCTAAAAACTGGTCCCATTATCCCAGGCCTTCAAACAAAAATCGCAATCAACCAAAAATTATCGATTAGAGCCTCTTTTGCCCAAGGTTTTAGAGCCCCAACACTCAAAGAACTCTATTTCCTATTCGTCGATATCAACCACAATGTCCGAGGCAATGCAGCGCTCAAAAGCGAACTCGCCAACAATTACATCGGAAGCATAGATTATATCCATTCCTCAAAAAAAATCGATTTGCGTATCATCGGAAAAGGATTCTACAATCACGTCAACAACCAAATTCAACTATCATTGGTGGATGCCAATACCAACTTGTTTCAATACATCAATATTGGCGAAATGAATAGCAAGGGACTCGGTGCAGAGATCACCACAATCTATGGCAAATCCCACAACAAAAGCATCGCTCCCCGTTGGAATACTCAAGCGGGTTTCGATTTGATTTTCGCCCACAGCAAGCTAAACGACACCTCAAAATGGGTAGGATTCTCAACCATCCAATCAAAATTGAACGCGGGATACTCCTGGCCAAAACAAGGAATCTCAACCCAATTGTTTTTACGTCATTCCGGTAAAACCCTGAACTTCCTTAACAACGGCGATACTTATTCGACAAAATCGTACAGCCTCATAGATATGAGCGTAACCAAACGATTCGCATCAACCCAATCTCAAAAAGGCAAAATAAACACCCCCATTTCGCTGCAAATTGGTTGTAAAAATATCCTCGGTGTACGTCAGATTGCCGGCCAATTGCAAAACGCAACGATTCATTCCAATGCCGGCAATTTAAATATCTCCGCTGGCCGTTCCATTTTCTGTTCCATCAACATCACACTGCTATGAAAAAAATCAGCCTCTTCCTTGCTCCGCTATTTTTCTTAATGAGCTGTGAGAAACCGGAACCCCTTTATCCAAAACCCACCCTACCCGTTGGCCTCCAATCCCAAACCTTTGCGATGGGCGAAACCTATGAAAATCAATTGTGGTTTGACTTTGCGACGCAAAAAACTGAGTCAAATGCATTCGGTTTGTGGCATATTGGATTTTCTTGCGATAACAACGCATATATCACTCTAAACGGCGGACTCAATGGAAGCACCAGCGTGGCAACGTTTAACAATGCCGACTTTGCAAAAATCACCGCTGACAGCCTGATCAGCGTCACATGGAAATACGACCATCCCAGCGGCCAAAGGGATTCAACAGCCTTTTCAGCGCCATGGACAAAGCAAGGAGCCAATTGGATCGCCAATAAAAAAATTTATATCATCGATTTAGGGGCCCAAATCAAAGACAGCAGCCGATACGTAAAATTGCGCATCAATGACCTAATCCAAGGTCAAGGCTATCAATTCGAATTTGGAGCAATCAACAGCACTACCCCGCTAAAAACAGTCACAATCCCCATCAACACAGATAAAAATTTCGTTTACTACAACTTTTCGAGCCAATCAATCGTAGAAAATGAACCCTTAAATAAATTGGATTGGGACATCGTTTTCACGACTTATAAGGAGAGCATTGCGGACATCACTGGTATCTTTTACAATTACGTGATCCGTGGCGCTTTAATCAACACGCACAAGGTAGATGTGGCGCAACTAGATAATTCAGACTTCTCTGCTATTACCTTAGCCGATGCCAATACTGCGAAATTCACAAAGAAGCAACACGAGATCGGGTATGATTGGAAACAGTACGACCAGTCCTCCGACCAATATTCAATGGTCCCAAAGCGTATTTACTTGATCAAAACAAATGGCGTTGTTTACAAAATGAAATTTGTGGATTTTTACAACGACCAAGGGAAAAAAGGCTATCCAAAACTTGCTTGGGAATTGCTGAAATAAAAAATCCATTCGTATTTTTGAAACATGGCGGATATCATATTTCGTGATACGCCCCCATACTATTTTAGCAGCCAATTAAAACTCTCGTGAAAAACCTATTCCTCGCACTTACCACAATTACTATTTCGCAATTCTCATGGGCACAAGCCCCTGTGAACAATAACCCTGAATCCCATTTAAAAAACCTCACCCAATTGACCTTTGGCGGCGATAATGCAGAAGCCTATTGGAGTTTTGATAGCAAAGCAATTACGTTTCAAAGCAATTTTAAAACTTGGGGGGTTCAGTGCGATCAAATTTTTACCTCACCCATCAAAAAAATGGGAATAAAGGATACTACAAGAAAATCTACTCTCGTAAGCACCGGTCTGGGCCGAACCACTTGCTCCTATTTCATGCCTGACAACAAGCACATCCTCTACGCCAGCACCCACGAAGGCGATAGCGCTTGTCCACCAACCCCAGAATCCAATGGCAAATACGTTTGGGCTATCTATTCCAATTTCGACATCTATGTGGCTGATTTAAAAGGAAATATCACCAACAAACTCACCAACTCACCTGGATACGACGCCGAAGGAACCGTATCGCCCGATGGAAAATCTATCGTTTTCACTAGCACCCGTTCAGGCGACTTGGAACTCTGGATCATGGACATCGATGGCAACAACCCACGTCAGATCACAACGGGTTTGGGTTACGATGGAGGCGCATTTTTCTCTCCCGACAGCAAGAAATTAGTTTTTCGCGCTTCACGACCTGAGACCGAAGAGGAAAAAGCCAAATACATAGATCTTCTCAGCAAAGGACTTGTAGAGCCAACAAATATGGAAATTTACACTTGCAATGTAGATGGTAGCAACCTGCACCAAGTAACCCACTTAGGCAAAGCAAACTGGGCACCCTTTTATCACCCCAAAGGTCAAAAAATAATTTTCTCAAGTAATCACCATAGCAAACGCGGTTATGATTTCCAGTTGTATATGATCAACGAAGACGGCACAGGTCTTGAACGCATCACCAACAATAGCTATTTCAATGCCTTCCCGATGTTCTCTCCCGACGGGAAAAAGCTGATTTTTAGTTCAAACAGAAACAATCACGGTACGCGCGACACCAATCTTTTTGTCGCCGAATGGGTTGACTAATTTTCGATGCGATGCTTGTTAAATCAGAAGCACTGGTCATCAAGCGCACACCCTATACGGACCATTCTGCCGTTGTGAAACTATTTACCCGAGAATTTGGCCTGCTACCCTTCTTGATTCAAGGACTCCACGGCAAACAGAATAAAAATTCCCTTTTCCAACCCGGAACCCTCATCGAAGTCGTTTTTCACAAGCAAAATCGAGGCATGATGCGGGCCAAAGAAGTTTCTTTGATATCGGGTTGGGGATACACCCATCACCCACTGCACGATCAAGTACGATGGTTTTTTCTTGAGATTTTGAGTCATAGTTTACACGAAGAACAGCCAGAAGAAACACTATTCGACCTTAGCAAAATAACCTTTCAATCGCTAAACGACGGCTGCAAACACTTACCGATTTTACCGATTCAATTTTTATATAAATTTTGCGATGTCACCGGTCATGGCATTCAAATCACCGAAGAAACGAAACGTATTGGATTCGACATTTTGTCGGGGATGCCTGCCACATCAAAGAGCGTCCCTTCCAACATGATCGATGGGGAATTGTGTACCGCACTAGAAGAAATTTCCATCAACAACAACTTCACGCTACCGTCCAAACAAAGAAGGAGCCTCGTTAATATATTGGTACAGTACTTAGAAATTCACGCCATTCCTGGCAAAACATTGAAGTCGCTAGACATCTTGCAAATGATTATGCAAGAACCGCAGCAGTAGCCTCTTCGTTCAGCATCGCCACAGCCAAATCCACCATATTCTTAGAGCCGATAAACAAAGGCACACGCTGATGTAATTCCGTTGGCTTCACATCCAAAACACGCTCAGTTCCAGTGCTCGCAGCGCCGCCGGCCTGTTCAACCAAAAAAGCCATCGTATTGCACTCATACATCAAACGCAATTTACCATTAGGTGTCTTTTCAGTGGGAGGATAGAAAAAGATACCACCCTTTAATAAATTCCTATGAAAATCGGCAATCAATGATCCAATATACCGCGCAGAATAAGGTCGGCTCGTAGACTTATCCTTCGTCTTACAATAGTTAATATAGGCTTGAACACCCGCTGGAAAATCTTCAAAATTTCCTTCATTCACGCTAAATATCTTTCCGTCTGCTGGCGTTTGAATATTGGGATGACTCAAGCAAAATTCCTGAATACCATCGTCCAAGGTAAATCCATTCAGGCCCACGCCTGTTGAATAAACCAACATCGTACTGGAACCATAAATAAAATATCCCGCAGCCACCTGATGCTTGCCTTTTTGTAAACAATCATCGATGCTCGGCGCAGCCATTGGGTTTTTGCGACTGTAAACCGAAAAAATGGTACCTATACTCGCATTTACATCAATGTTAGAACTTCCGTCCAAAGGGTCCATCGCCACCACATATTTCTCATTTTCAGCCCCTTCAACGTAATACACATCGTCGTTCTCTTCAGAAATAATCATACACACCTCACCGCTTCTCTCAAGGTTGGCAATAAAAATATCGTTTGCGATGATATCCAACTTCTTCTGCTCCTCACCCTGAATATTCGTAGAGCCTTGATTACCAAGTATATCCACCAAACCCGCTTTGCGAACATCGCGGTTCACCATCTTAGCTGCAAGCTCCAACGATCTAAAAATCTTACTTAAAGAACCTTGGGCGTCTTTATACAGCGACTGCTGGTCAACAATAAACTGTTCGAGGGTGATAACTTTAGAATAGGACATAACTACTTTAACAACAAATGGTATTTATTTTGCAAAACAACAACAAAAACCCCAATTAAACGACTACTAACCCATCAATGAGAATTTTCAAATTTGGAGGTGCCTCCATCAAAGACGCTGCAGGAGTAAAAAATGTGGCTTCCATCCTTACCAAGGACGACTCCAATGATGTACTTGTCGTTATTAGCGCTATGGGAAAGACTACCAATGCGTTAGAGTCGGTAATTCACCACAAATACCACAATACCGGCCAGGTAAAAACGGCATTACAAGTAGTTTTAGATTATCACAATGGCATCCTTGCAGAACTATTTGAATCGGGCAATTTATTTGGTGTAA
>CANIZU010000057.1 GCA_947472115.1 Flavobacteriales bacterium
ACAACTACTGTCATAGAATCTTTACATCCGAATTCCGACATAGATACCAATTTCACGTTCTTCTTACCTGGCTTAGAGAAGCTGTAAGTTGCATTGTCATCCGTGCTTACACTTCCGTTGTCGTCGAAGTTCCATGAGCTACCTACGATACCATTTCCGATAGTTGACTTGTTAGCAAAAACAAACTTATCGTTATCACAAGTACCAGATGTCAAAGAGAATTTAGTGACAGGTTTTTCAAACTGGTAAACCTTTTGGGTTGTCTTGGCAACACAACCATTTAGGTCAGCACTCAACGTTACGTTGTAAGTTCCTGCTTTGCTGTATTTGTATTTGGCATCAGTAGTAGAAGCAGTGGCTCCGGCTACACCAAAATTCCAAGTAAATTTCGCTGTGTTAGGGGTAGTCTTGTTGGTGAATACCAAATCCTGACCCAAACATGCATTCGCTTTGTCAAACGCTACCGTTGGGATTGCGTTTACATCTACATCATACTTCTTGGTGAACACAAATCCGTAAGGCATGGTCTTCGCTGTCAACAAAACGGAATACTTTCCGGCGCTTGGGAAACGGAATACAGGTTCTGGGGCATTTGAAGTATCAGCAGCAACACCAGTACCGAAGTTCCAGAAGAAATCCATAGATCCTGAGTTCACTTTTGAATTGTTGGTGAACAACACATCATCTCCGTTACAGATCTTGCTTGGGTAAGCGAAATCTGCATTGATTGAAGGGTAAATCAAGATGTTACGACGGATGTTGGTATCACAACCGTTGTTATTATCAGTAATTTTCAAAACAACTGTAATTGTACTATCTTCCAAGGTAGCATCGCTGGTTTGGAATTGTACTTCTAAGTTGGTAGATCCTGAAGGAGCAGTAAATGTTGCACCGGTAATCGCCTTACCTGCTTTGGTAAAGGCTTGTACTGAAGCGAACCAGTTGTTAGGCTTTGAAGTTCCATATGTGCTGTTGCTATAGACACGCGGAGCAACCACGTCATAAATTACTGGAACGTTCAATACAGTCACATCAAACGGACGGCTCTTTTGGTAAAGGGCGTTGTTTGGTGTAGTTTTCTTGCTTGAGAAAGCATAGAATCCACCACCTGGAGCGGGTTTAACTGTAGTTCTAAAAGTGAACGTATCGTTCGCTGGATTGTCATCTGAAATGTCCAAGAATACTTTAATGACTGAATTGCCAGCGATGTCCAATTTGATAGGGGTTGTAAATTGGTAAGTGAAAGTGTCATTTGGCAATAGCTTTCTGGTAACAAATTCGCGGGTCACTTTTCCATCGATGCTAAAGGCTACGAAATAATTGTAGATAGTGTCGGCGAAGGTGTTGCGAATGCTGATACGTCCGGTTGTTGAAAATCCTGCGCATACGGAACTAGGAACCTGGGTTCTAGATTGAAATGCCGTGATATCCATGTAATTTTCCAAAGCACCGCGATCGCTACGGTTAGAATTTCTAGATTTTCTCTGTTGGTCTAAATTGTATGTAGAGTTGGTTGGTTTGTTGTTTTGCGTTTCAAAAGAGTTTGATCGCATATCCATTTTGGAGAAATTAACCCATTGTGGGTTTGTGTAATTGTCTTGTGCACCCACGAGAATATCGCCCTTCCATCCGCTGTAGTTACTATAGTTCGATGTGCCAGACCTCCAAACTTGAGTGCCCGATCCGGTCATTAGGTAGGAGTTGAAATTAATCTCTCTGACATTTGTTGCGGAATTTGCCAATAAATAAACAGGGTAGATATAGTAATTGGCATCGGCATCAAGAATGTTTCCTACAAATCGGATTTGCGAATTGGTCTCTTGAAATAAGTAGCCATAGCAGAAATGGTAAATATAGGATGAAGGTCTTGTGTGCAATGTGTTTTGTCTGATATCACAGGTAAATCCGCTACTGAAACCATAGCTGTAAAAATTGTAATTGGCGGTATAGCCGTAGTTGTTGGCCAATAGGTTGCTGTTAACCCATAAGTTATCGCCATAGTAGAACAAAAATCCATAGAAAAACCCAGTGGTGGCTCCACCTCTGTTGTTTGTAATGGAATTTCGCAACACCCGAAGACTGCCGCAGTAGTATAGATAAGCTGTGTAAATACTTCCTGAACAAATGTTGCTATCTAGGCGGTTGTCCTCAAATCGGTTAAGAGTTCTTACGGAGTTGTAATTGAAGAAATTGTAAAACATGTAGGTTGTACCGCCGGTGCCGATGCTAGAGAAAGAATTGTTAGTGATTCTGTTTCCAGCGATATCGTTGTCGTAGCTATAATAAAACCAATGCAAATAGTTGGTTGTGTTTAGGTAGCTTTCATTTTTGTCTACGACATTGTTGACAAAATTTGTGGAGTACGAATAGTACAAATACGCATGAAAAAACTGCGTGTAGGCATCAACCAGTCTCGTAGTATTGCCATCGAAAACTACAGGAAGACTAGACGTTCCATACAAATACCAACCGAAGAAAGTGTAGTATGTGTTGATGTAGTTTGTGGTTGAACTCGCCAAAGCACCTGCATAGGGCATGTCGTGGAAATTATTCCCGCGATACACTGTAGAACGATTGGTTCCGTAAGTGTAGTAGGTGAAGACACCATAAACCGTTGTGCTGATTGGGCTGCTGCTGTTGGCGGCTAAACGACTGATATCGTTGTTGATAAATTGTTCGCCGTTTGTGTAGCGGTTGAATATCGCATAAAAGAAAAAGTTGCGAATGATGTTCTGTTGGAACGTGTTGTTGTTTGCAGTAGATGTGTAAGCCGAAGTACTTTGTTGGTCGATGATACCATAAGTTGGACCAGGGCTGGCCGCGTTGGTGGTTCTAAACAAACAACCTCTTACTGTGTTGAACGAACCGTTTTGTGTTGTGCTGGTTGTTGCTAGGCTCGTTTGAGACGATGCAAATGCAATGTAAGCACCTCCAGCGGTGGAACCCGTGGTTTGCGCGGTGAATTCGATTGTTAGACCGGTTAGGGTGTTGTAATCTGCGGCACCAGTTAAACGAATCCCGGTTTGAACAGTTCCTGTCCCTGTCTTTTGAATCGTTAAATCACGCAACGTCAAATAGTCTGTACCATTTAAAGTGATGGCTTCGTAAAGACTAGAACTTCCTAGAACTTTCGCGTTACCATTGATGTTAATGGTGTTTGTTGCTGAAACCCCGCTGATTGCATTGAAAACGATTTCTGAGGTTGCCGTTTCGTTGGTGATTACTGTTACGTTAACCGCACCCGACACACCCGAGGTGTTTAAAGCGCTGGCCAAGGCACCCCATGAGGTGTAGTTTGTGGCAGATGAGGCCGCGCCTGAGTTGATGGTGTAGCTTCCGCTGAGCTGAGCGCGAGCGCTGCTACTTAGCATGAAAAGTACCCCAGTTACAATTCCTTTTACCAGAAAAGGCAGTGAGAGTTTTTTGTAGTGTTTTTCCATATTGTAGTTTTAGTTTGAGTTTTATTAAATGGGTTTTATCATTCAATTCCTTCAAATCTATATGTCTGAACAATGTCAGAAACTGATTATGGATGCTAACCATCGCATCATGGATAATGCCCATATTGAAATGGGTTTTGCCCATAAATAGTAACAGTTTTGATTTTTTTATTAGTGAGAATTGCGCAAAAAGAGAGGGGGCTCGTCTGTGACGAGCCCCCTCTCTTTTTGCCGTTATAAAGAATGTTCCTACGGTAAAAGGATGATTCCTTCTATTTAGGAAATTCCTAGTCTAACTAAATTTGATTCCACTGTAAAAGGATTTCCCTAATGTAGTTTAGGTTGTTTCTAAGGATAGAAATTATTACTTCGATAATTCAGCCAATTTGGCTTCCACTTCTTCTTCCGCACCCGGAGTGTATCCTTGGTGGGTGAAAACCAACTTGCCATTTTTATCGTAAATGAATGTCATGGGTGGGTTATTTACGTTCATCGCGCGGGCCAAGTCCATATTTTCATCCAAAATGATTTGATATTGCCAGTTTTCGGCCAACACTTTGGGTTTTACTTTCCGGCTGTTTCTTGCATCGTCGATGCTTACCGCAACCAATTTAACGTTGTATTTCGTTTGCCAATCGGCATAGTGTTCATCAATAGCTTGTAACTCCTTGATACATGGACCACACCAGGTTGCCCAAAAAGAAACGATGGTAATTTTTCCTTTTTCTACGGTTGAGTTAAAGTTGATGGGGGCGCCATCGATATTTTTGACATTCACAGACGGAGCTTCTTGGGTGGCGTCTTGGCCAAATAGGCTAGGCGCGAAGGCCAATGCAGCGATTAAGAATGCGGTAAAGTGTTTTTTCATTTCAGCAAAAGTATTTCAAATATGGTGCCAAAGCGGATTTGATTTTTGTAAAATTCGTAACAGATTTATCCCTTTGGTAGTTGATTGTTAACTTCGCATCATGGAAAAGCCCAGTTTGCCGTCCGGAACCCGAGATTTTTCACCCAGTGTGATGCAGCGCAGAAAGTATATTTTATCTGTGATGGAAAGGGTGTTCGTTTCTCATGGATTTGGTGCGTTGGAAACGCCATCGCTGGAAAACCTTCGCACTTTGCAAGGCAAATATGGCAATGAGGGCGATCAGCTCCTGTTTAAAGTCCTGAATTCTGGTGATTTTTTGTCGAAGGCGGACGCATCGTTGTTATCATCGAAAGACAGCAAGGGCCTCACACCTCAGATATCGGATCGCGGATTAAGGTATGATTTAACGGTTCCTTTGGCTCGCTTTGTGGTGATGAATCGCAACGAAATTGTGTTTCCATTTAAGCGGTATCAGATGCAGCCGGTTTGGCGTGCAGACCGACCTCAGAAGGGCAGGTATCGTGAGTTTTGGCAGTGCGATATAGATGTGGTGGGAGCCAATTCGGTGGTGTCGGAGGCGGAATTGGTGGAGATGTATCAAGAGGTTTTTGCAGCCTTAGATTTGGGCGTGAAGATTCGCATCAATCATCGTGGGATATTGGACGCTTTTATGGGTGTTTTGGGCACGCGAGAGAATTGGAATGCGTTTATGATTATCATTGATAAGGCGGATAAAATTGGCTTTGAGGGGGTGGCGAAGGAGCTCGAAGAGAAGGGTCTATCGATGGCGCTGAATGCCTGGAAATGGCTTTGGGATAGCAAGTCGGTGATGGGTAATGCTGACAAAATGTTGTTGGCGGGTGGCACGGATTTTTTACAAGGCGATGCTTTGTCGAAGGGTTTAAGTGAGTTGGAAACGATTTTTGGATTGTTGGCGGATGCGGGCAATGTGGAATTGGATTTTACGTTGGCCAGGGGCTTGAGTTACTATACGGGTGCGGTGTTTGAGGTGGAGGCGTTAGACGGTAGATTGCCATCGGATTTTAGATTGGGAAGCATTGGTGGGGGCGGCAGGTACGATAATCTGACGGGTGTTTTTGGTTTGAAGGATGTGTCGGGCGTGGGCGTGAGTTTTGGTTTGGATCGGGTATACGATACGATGGAGGCTGCGGGGCTGTTTGATGCGGTGATGGGAGTGGGCGGGGATACGTTGATTTGTGCGATGGACGATGCGTGTTTGGCGTTTGGGGCTGATGTGGCTCGCGCGCTTCGCGCGCGGGGCCTTAACGCCGAACTGTATCCAGGAACCCCAAAATTGAAAAAACAGTTGGATTATGCCAACGACAAAAAAATGGGATTTGCCATCATTATTGGAAATGAAGAAATGCAAGCCAATCAATTGGCATTGAAGAATTTAATAACGGGGGAACAGGTGAAGGGGTCGATGGATGAAATCGCTACAATTGTGGCTAATGCCCAGTCGAAATAACAATAAAGACATTGAAATGAAACAATTTTATACATTGCAAGAGGCCATTGAGGCATTGGAATTGCCGGTTGAATTAACGCCTGAGGTTCGTGAACGGATGGATCGCAGTGTGGCATTTTTGGCCAACTATTTGTCCAAAGCCACGGCCCCTGTTTACGGTGTAAATACGGGTTTTGGTTCCTTGCAAAATGTTGAAATTTCGAGAGAGGATTTGAGTGCTCTGCAAGAAAATTTACTGATTACCCACGCCGCAGGCGTGGGTAATCCCCTCAATATGCATCTGGTGCGTACCATGCTTTGGCTCAAAATGCTGAACATGAGTAAGGGGTATTCGGCGATCCGACCGGAAATCTTTGAACGCTTATTGGCCATGTACAACCAGCAATGGTATCCCGTGGTAACGGAGCAGGGATCACTCGGCGCCTCCGGCGACCTCGCGCCCCTTTCGCAAATGGTGCTTCCGCTCATCGGAAAAGGCTTTTTACGTCACCCCCAGCATGGTGAAATTTCTGGGGAGCAATGGCTAGCTCAAAACAATTGGAAACCGTTGCAACTCGGTCCCAAGGAAGCGCTTGGTCTAATCAATGGCACCCAGTTCATGTTGGCACATTCGGTGGAGGCTTACAGACGGATCCGGCAGATATTCAAGCAGTTGCCGATCGTGAGTGCATTGAGTATCGATGCATTTGATTGTCGGATGGATCCCTTTCAATCGCCCATTCATCGCGTAAGGCCTCATGCCGGACAGATTGCCGCGGCGGCGGAGATTCGAGCGATTTTGGAAGACTCACCCATCGCGAAGCAAACCAAAAAACAGGTACAAGACCCTTATAGTTTCCGATGTATTCCACAGGTTCATGGTGCGTCTTACGATGCGTTGGATCATTGTTTGGATGTGTGGGAAACGGAGTTGAATTCGGTGACCGACAACCCCAATGTGTTTGAGGAGGAGAATATCGTACTGAGTGGTGGCAATTTCCACGGACAGCCTTTGGCGTTGACGTTGGATTACGCCGCGATGGCGTTATCGGAGTTGGGCAGTATCAGCGAGCGCAGAACGTATTTGTTGGTGAGCGGACAGCGGGGCTTATCGCCGTATTTGGCCGATGGTGCGGGTTTGGACAGTGGTTATATGATTGCGCAGTACAGTGCGGCGGCATTGGCATCGCAGAACAAACAGTTGTGTACGCCGGCTTCTGTGGATAGCATCATGAGTTCGAATGGACAGGAGGATCATGTGAGTATGGGGGCGAATGCGGCAACCAAGTTGTTGCGTGTTATTGAGAACGTAGAGAATATTTTGGCGGTGGAATGGTTGTGTGGGGTAGCGGCATTGAAGCAGCGGGATCTGTCAACGGCACCGGCTTTGCAGCAGGGGGTTGATGCGTTTTCCAAGGCTTACGAGATCGACCACAAAACCCAACCGATGCAGGAATTGATCGCCTGTGCCAAGGGGTGGTTATTTCCTAAGATGGGTTGATATTTGCCGTTTATTCGCGAGTACGATTTTACTTTTTCGATTCATGCAACCTACAGCTGCTCACAATGAAAAAATGGCAAAAATGACCTTTGCTACGGTCTATCCACTTTATTTGGCGAAGTTGGATCGAAAAGGTAGGAGCAAAGAAGAATTGCATCAGGTGATTGAATGGTTGACGGGTTTTAACGATGATATGATCTCGAAACTTATCGACGGAAACGTGACCTGTGAAGCTTTTTTTGCGCAAGCTCAACTAAATCCCAATGCAAACCTCATCACCGGTTTGATTTGTGGTTACAGGATTGAAGAAATTGAAAATCCTTTGACTCGGAATGTTCGGTATCTAGATAAATTGGTCGACGAATTGGCGAAAGGACGGAAAATGGAAAAAATTCTGAGAAGCTAACTTGATCCGTGTTAAGGTCACAGAAGCCAGGTTGTTTGAATTGGAGTTAAAATGTTACATTTGTGAATAGTGAAGATTCTATCTGCTAACATCGAACAAATCCAAGAGATCTGCGCCACAACTGGCGTAAGGACTCTTTATGCTTTTGGGTCGGTCACTAACCTCAAATTCAAAGAGGATAGTGATATAGATATGGTAGTCGATATTGCAGAAACAGATCCAATTGCCTACTCTGATTTCTATTTTGCGCTGAAAGAGCATCTTGAGTCCGTTTTGAATAGGCATGTGGATTTGCTTGAGCAAAAAGCAATCAAAAATCCATTTTTGAAAAAAGAAATAGATCAAACCAAAGTTCTCATTTATGGAAATTGAAATCGCTTCATGGCTTTCTGATATTAAGCAAGCGATAAATGAAATCAATGAATTTCTGCCTGATCGAAAAGAGTTTTTAGTTTTTCAAAAGGATACGAAAACAAAGCGTGCAATTGAACGCAATATAGAAATTATTGGAGAAGCGGTAAATCGTATCCTTAAAGTGGATCCTCATTTTCCTTTAGCAAATGCAAGGAGGATCGTGGATACGAGAAATAGAATTAGCCACGGTTATGACAGCGTTTCTGATGATATTATTTGGGCCATTGTAATTCGGGAAATTCCAAATTTAGACATTGAAATAAGTCGACTTCTCGATGATTTTAACTCATAGTTAAAGTGCCATGTTTTCCATTGTTTTTTGCGCGCCCTTACTTCGCGAATACAATATTTTTTTCTATTCATGCAACCCACAGCGGCTCACAATGAAGAAATTGAGAATCCGTTGACCCGGAATGTTCGGTACCTGGATGAATTAGTCGACGAATTGGCGCGAAGGAAATACTATTCCTACATCGGGGATTGATAAAGGTTTGATTCTCAAATAACACTTTTAGCAATAAAATGATATTCATGGCGTTATAGAGAAAAGCCTATGAAAAAAATATTTTTTTGTTTGATGGCAATCTGCCTCATCGCCCCGAGTGCTATGGCACAACAGAATTCACCAAAAATCTATGTAACAGGTGTTGGAAAGGTGACTGTATTCCCCAATGCAGCAGAAATTACGCTCGCGATGAAATTTGTGAGGCCCACGCTGAGAGAGGCAATCAACGAAAATCAGAAGACTGCATCAGCGGTTTTGGCCATCACCAAAAAATATGTGTTAGATACCAATGAAATCAAAGTGAGTCTCATTTCAACTGATAAAGTAATGCGCTGGGATGCCGCACTGAAGAAAGAAGTTTTTGTGGGTTTTGAGTCGTCCCAGAAAATCATTTTCACGCTGAAAGAACTCGCTGCGATGCAGAATTTCACAGAGGCGGTGCTGAAAACCAAAATTTATGAAATTGAAAAGGTTTCCTATTTTCACACAGAAGGGGCGAATTTTGTGAGGCAAGCCCAAGAAATGGCTGTTGCCGATGCCTTGGAATCCACCAATCGATTGGCAAAAGCGGCCAATGTGAAATTGGGTAAGGTCTTTTCTATGGAAACCAATTCGAGTCCAACCGAAGGGATTGACAATTCAGTAAACTCTTATAATTTTCACGCGTATGGCAAAAGCATGGGTGGCGAGGGCGTGAGTTCGAGCGGACAATTGATTCATTTTACCGCGACAGTGAAGATGCACACTTTAATTGAGTGAGGCGCTACTTCGGCAAAGTGCCTTTGATGAAGTTCCAAACCTCATCACGGCCGACCTTGGTTTCTGCGCTGCTGATGAAAAATGGGGGCAATTCGTTCCAGAATTCTAATAGTTTGGCATCAATTGCTGCTTTGTTGGCCTCCAATTCTGCAGGTTTCAGTTTGTCCGCCTTGGTTCCGATCAAAGCCATCGGGATATCGTGCTCGCCACATTCATTGATGAAGTCCATATCGATTTGTTGCGGCTTGATGCGTAGGTCGATCAACACAAATAAGCAATACAAATTCACCCTTTCGTGCAGATAATGCTTGATCATTTTGCCGAAAATCTCACGTTTGTCTTTGGAGAGTTTTGCATAGCCATAGCCCGGCAAATCCACGAATTGGATTTTCTTGTTCAACAAAAATAAGTTGATGCTCTGCGTTTTGCCCGGCGTGGAACTTGTCTTGGCCAATCCATTTCTCTGCGTGAGCATGTTGATTAAGCTGCTTTTGCCCACATTACTGCGACCAATGAA
>CANIZU010000058.1 GCA_947472115.1 Flavobacteriales bacterium
GGACGTGCGGCAAGGATAATTAAATCTGAGGATTGCCATCCGCTGGTAATTCTATCTAGATCACTAAATCCGGTGGCAACGCCTGTAATTCCTGAATTGTCGGTCGCCTGTCTGGCTTCCAAATCTTTCATCGCCCTTTGTAACAATTGGTCGATGCCTTGATAACTTCGTTTTAATCCCGCATTTTTAATTTCATACAACTTGCGTTCGCAGTCATCCAGCATTTCAAAGGAATCCAATGCATCGTCGTATGCGTCCATCGAAATTTCTCCGGCCACTCGAATGAGTTCTCGTTGCACATATTTCTGTGTTAGAATTCTGGAGTGGTAATCTAGATTGGCCGCCGAGGATACTTTACTGGTTAGGGTGGCCAAATAGTATGCGCCGCCAATGATGTCTAATTCGTTGTTGTTGCGAAGTTCGTTGGCAACGGTAAGTAAGTCGACTGCGCCACCATCATTGTATAATTTGTAAATGACTTTAAAGATCTTTCCATTTTCCGGGGCATAAAAGTGACCGTCTGTTAGGATTTCAATGGCCGTGTGAATTTTTTCGCGCTCCAGCATCATGGCGCCAAGAACCGCTTCTTCCAATTCTCTTGCATTGGGAGGCATACGACCACTGGCATCGGGACCGATGATTTTAGGTACATTAACTCTTTTGCGTGTGTTTCGGAGGCTGGTGTTCTCGTCCATAGAACCTACAAAGTAAACTGAAACTGCAAAGTTTTTCTCATGTTTCGGCAACAAAACTTTTGAACATTTTTGATGGTGGGAGGAGGGTGGATTTCCGACACTTTGACAGATTACAGGGGGTGGGTCATCTTGGTACAATTCGTGCTATATCCAACAAAACATACAGTGTTTGGGCTTGTTTGTTAAAGGTGAATAAAATGCCATTTGGAGCCCATACATTTGTACATAAGCAGAGCCAAAACATGGAAGCAAAATTTTCACAAAGAGTAAAGGAAGTGATTCAATACAGCCGGGAAGAAGCCATCCGGTTGGGGCACGATTATATTGGCTGCGAGCATCTGCTTTTAGGGATCATTAGAGAAGGAGAGGGCAAAGCGATCCAAACGATAAAAATGTTGGACATCGATGCGTTGCGATTGAAAAAGAGCATCGAAGATGTAATTCGTACCACGGCTTCTAAAACGGCCAATTTGGGAAATATCCCACTCACTAAGCAAGCGGAAAAAGCGTTGAAGATTACCTATTTGGAGGCCAAAATTTTCAAGACGGATCTCATCGGAACTGAGCATTTGTTACTGTCGATTTTGCGTGATGAGGACAATGTGGCATCCAAAATATTGAATCAATATGGAGTGAATTATGATGTGTTTAAATCGGCCCTAGAAGAAGGGGTGGATACATCTAGTTTGCGCAATGAGAATTTAGATTCAGGTGGAGAGGATAATGATACCCCCGAGGATTTTTATCGCGAAGAGCAAAAAGCGATGGAGGCCAAAAAAGGCAAGGTGAAAACCAAGACGCCCGTTTTAGATAATTTTGGACGTGATCTAACCAAGGCTGCAGAAGAAGGGAAGTTGGATCCTATCGTAGGTCGTGAAAAAGAAATTGAGCGTGTGAGTCAGGTTTTGAGTCGACGTAAGAAGAACAACCCCGTATTGATCGGCGAACCTGGTGTAGGTAAAACGGCAATCGCGGAAGGCTTGGCACTTCGCATCATCCAAAGAAAAGTAAGTCGAGTTTTGTTTAATAAGCGCGTGGTGAGTTTGGATATCGCTTCTATGGTGGCCGGTACCAAGTATCGCGGTCAGTTTGAAGAGCGGATGAAGGCGTTGATGATGGAGTTGGAGAAGGCGGACGATGTGATTTTGTTTATCGATGAGATTCACACGATTGTGGGTGCCGGTGGTGCTAGCGGTTCTTTGGACGCATCAAATATGTTCAAACCGGCGTTGGCTAGGGGCGAAATCCAGTGCATCGGAGCTACAACTTTGGACGAATACCGTCAGTATATCGAGAAGGATGGTGCTTTGGAGCGCAGGTTCCAGATGGTATTGATTGAACCCGCATCGCCAGAAGATACGGTTGAGATTTTACACAATATTTGCAATAAATACGAGGATCACCACGGGGTGAAATATACTCCGGAGGCTTTGAAGGCTTGTGTGGATTTGAGTGTTCGATACATGAGTGGTCGACATCTACCAGACAAGGCCATCGATATTTTGGATGAGGCAGGGGCGAGGGTTCACATTGGTAATATCAATGTACCTTCGGAAATCGTTGATTTTGAAACCCAAATCGAAGCCATTAAATTGGAGAAAAACAAGGTGGTGAAGAGTCAGAATTTTGAGGAAGCCGCCAAGTTGAGGGATACCGAAAAGCGTTTGTTGGAAGAGCTCGAGACGGCCAAGGCCCGTTGGGAAGCACAAACGTCAACCGAAAAGTTCATGGTTACCGAAGACGATATCGCTGCGGTTATCTCAATGATTACAGGGATTCCAGTGAAACGGATGGCGGAGGACGAAAGTCGCAGATTGTTAACCATGGCCGATACCCTTCGCAAGCGCGTGATTGGACAGGATAAGGCGGTAGAAAAGCTGACAAAAACGATTCAAAGGACGCGTGCGGGTTTCAAGGAGCCCAATCATACCATCGGATCATTTATTTTCCTTGGACCAACGGGTGTGGGAAAAACCGAATTGGCAAAAGCGTTGAGTGAATTCTTGTTTGATGCAGACGACGCGATGATTCGCATCGATATGTCTGAGTTTATGGAGAAGTTCGCTGTAAGTCGTTTGGTTGGTGCCCCTCCAGGCTACGTGGGTTACGAAGAAGGCGGAATGCTAACGGAGAAAGTTCGTCGCAAACCCTATTCTGTAATCTTGTTTGATGAGGTAGAAAAGGCCCACCCAGATGTATTCAATTTGTTGTTGCAGGTGTTGGATGAGGGCCAGATGACGGATTCTATGGGTCGGAAAATCGACTTTAGGAATACGGTTATCATAATGACATCGAACATCGGATCAAGGCAGTTGAAGGAGTTTGGAACGGGCGTAGGATTTGGCACGGGTACCAAGGAAGTCAATAAGGAGAGGGATTCTAAGCAGGTGATTGAGACCCAGTTGAAGAAATTCTTTTCACCGGAGTTCTTGAACCGCATTGATGATGTGATCGTATTTAACTCATTGGATAAGGATGAAATTATCAAGATTTTGGATGTGCGCATGGTTAAAATGCTCAAGCGCATTCAGGAGATTGGTTATAAAGTCACTTTGACCGATGCTGCTAAGGTTTTCTTGGCCGATAAAGGTTTCGATGCCGATTTTGGTGCACGTCCTTTGCAACGGGCTTTGCAGAAGTTTTTGGAAGAGCCATTGGCCGAGCAGGTTTTGCAGGGCAATTTGAAGGAGGGCGACGAGTTAAGGGTGGATTGTGCGGAAGGTGCTGAGGAATTGAATTTCACTCCTGTGAAGGCTGAGCTTTTGTTTGCTGAAGGCGATAAAGCCATCGAAGGGCCAAAGAAACCGCGTGCTTCCAAGGCAAAGGCTGACAAAAAATCGGAGGAGTAATTCTTGCGAGGTTAAAAAAATCTGCGGATATCCATAAATCGCAACTTGTAATAAGGGGCGCTCAAGACATCGTATCGTATACCACCGCTGCTTGCAGAGTGGATGAAATAGACTTCATTGGGGGTTACTTCGGTGATGATGCCTACATGACCCATAACTCTTCGGCTGGTGCTATGACCTTTGAAACAGATAACATCTCCGGGTCTGGCATTGGCGATACTGATATGCATGCCGGCATTGTGAAATAGAGAAGAACTGGCTGGGGTGCGGATGCCCAAAGTGGTATTGTAACAGTATCCAACAAACCCACTGCAATCAAAACCAGCAGGTGTTTTTCCTCCCCCACGATATCCGGTGCCCAAATGGGATCCAGCCTCTCTCAATAGAGTATTTATTGCAACCAAATCGGCCTGATTGTCACCTACCAACGAGTCGGTTTGTGCCGATAAAAAATTGACAATCAAACAGATGGTTAGTATAATGTGTTTTTTGATCATTGGGTTGTGCCCCCTGGTTGATTAGGGTGTTTTTGGGGTTATTTAGGCAGGTAATTGAGCATTCTTTTGTATCTCTCGGTGAATGTCTGACCTTGTTTTGAGCCTTTGTCCGACCATCTTTTTTTCATGTTTTCCACGCGGTGGCCTGGATCGGGGTGGGTACTCAGAAATTCTGGGATATTGATTTTGTTCTTTTCCTTTTGGATTTTTTCAAAGAATCCAGCTGCTCCAACGGGATTGTAAGCGGTTTGGTACAACCAATCCACCGAACAATTATCGGCCTCTGTTTCTGCTTCGCGACCAAATTCTAGTTGTGCCAAGCCGGTTGCAATTTGTAACAGTTGTGCTTTGTTCTGTCCAAAAATCAATTCCAATAAAAGGTTGGCGCCAAATTCACGGGTCATGGCATCGGTAGAATGTCGTTTTTCTGCATGTGCCATTTCATGACCCATCACGCCGGCCAATTGGTCTTCGCTTTCAAGGTATTTCATCAAGCCGGTATAGACATAAATGTAACCACCGGGGGTACAGAAGGCATTTTGTATTGTATCGTTTTTGATGATACGGATTCTCCATGCGAAATCATTTTTATGGATCAATAAATTCGTTTTTAGAATAGTGTCGCGAATCCCATAGATATATCGATAAACAATTGTGTTTTTGGAGGAATCCAAGATCATGGAGGCATTTCCTTGCTCAAAACTTTCGGACACTTGTTTGCCTAGGGTGACATCTTGTTCTACAGGGAAAATATTGACTTTTCCGAGCCAACTAGAGCAACTACTGAGTGAAAGAAGGGCAATAGTAATTACTGCGATGATTGAAATTCTGTTTAACATGGGTGTTTGATTTCACCCGCAACTGCCAAAAATGATGCCAAAAATTAGACAGTATTTTTACTTTTTGATTCTCGGGACTCCGATTTCTGCGATACAACGAGCTTTGGTTTGGATAGTGATTTTAGAACGGATATCCGATACCTATACAAATTGCACTTTCATTGCGCATGTAATTGGAGAAATTGGTGCTTGCACTTTTTGTCATTACCCAACGCTTATCGAAATCTTTGGATGGATCTCGGATGGGTAGTCCCAAATCGACACGAAACAGAAACAAGCTTAGGTCGAATCGGAAACCAATTCCGGTGTTTAGGGCAACTTCGGGCAGGAAGGTTTCTCGTTGAATGACACCGTAGCCATTGGCAGAACCTTCTTTGCTCAGGTTCCAAATGTTTCCAGCATCTATGAATAAGGCGCTTTCAATGAAATTTTTCACCAAGGTGAATCGGTATTCTAGGTTTGCCTCGATGAGTAATTCTCCGGATCTGTCGATGATAGACCCCGAACTTTCCGGCGTATTTCCTGGTCCGATTCCACGCGGTCTCCAGCCTCTCAAACTGTTACTACCACCAATAAAATATCGCTTATCGTAAGGAATCACACTGCTGTTCCAATAAGGGATGGCCATGCCAAAGTTGGCTCTAAAAGCGATACTATTGAGTTCGTCGATGGTGCGTTTGATGCGAATTTCTGATTCTATTTTGGCGTACTGAAAATAATTAACCCCCATGAATTGATAAGAACTGTCGGGGTTGTAATTGTCTTGGAATAGGTATCGGGCGAGTCGGTGAAGGTTTCCTGAGGTTTCGAATCCGAAACGACCAAAGAAGTAGGTTTGACCGGGTTTGTTTTTGTTGTTGGTATACAGTCCTCCAAATTTTGCGGCGGTGATAATTTGGTCGGTAAAAACGCGTTTTACGAAATCTTGGTCAAGCTTTGGAAGCGTTGGCAAAAATGCTGCAGAGATTGCATTTCGGTTAAAGCTCAATTCAACGGGGGTGTAATACCAACTTAAATTGGGTCGTGTGTACTGCAAGGAAATGGAGGCGGGGAGTGAACTTCTTTTAAAATTAGGATTGTTCTCCAATTGGTAACTCAGCGAGAATACTGTGTTTTTGCGCTGATAGCTATTTTTTACTTTAATTTTATCGAGCAATGAAAAGTTTGGTAGAGAAAGTCTGGCGTTGAATCCTTGTTGTAATCCATATCGGATATTATCGTTATCGCCGCGTTTGAAAATTGCCTCGTAGCTGGTTACTGAGCTGATTTTTAAGCTTTCTCCGTTGCCCAATGCATTTCGATTGTTGAGCGATACGATGCCTGCAAGACCGAAACTACGCTGACTTTGGGTTTGAAAGTTGGTTCCTGAACTTCCTTGTGGTGAGTAAAGGGCTTGGGGTTCGATTTGGGTATAAATTCTTGGGATAGCTTTCGCCTCAATTTTGGTGATGATGAGGTGGTTTACGGTATCCACTTCTTGGTGTAAATCCACGTAGGAGAAAAGTCCCATTTCTACCAGGGCGACATAGGTTTGATTGGTTAGGGATTGGCTGAACCATCGGCCGGAGTCGATTGTGACAACTTGATCCATGATCTTGCCTTTGATAGGGTAATGGTTGAGTTGGAAATATTTGCCTTTGGATGAATAGGCTTGCGGCCATTGATTTTCCAAATAGATCTCAGAGCAAATGATGTTCAGATAGGTGGCGCCGAATCGGTAACGTTGAAATTTCGATTGGTTTAAGGGGTTGTTCAATTTGAGGAAAACAGCGCCCTCTTTTTTATCGGCCAGCGTGTCAATCTCATAATGAAAAAGGTCTGGTGTGGCATCGTAATAGCCTCTATCGCGAAGTTCAATCGCCAATTTGTCTTTGGCTTCATTTAAGGCGTTTAAATTTACGGGCCACCAAAGTCGATAAGCCAAATTTTGTTCGACAAGGGTGTCGATTAGGGGCTTAAGTGCTGTATCGTCGGGTTCCCTAAAAAACGAATTAAGTCGGTAGGGTTTCCCTGGCTCCACGATATAATCCACTTCGGCTTTGTGCTTTCCGTAGGTGACAATATAGCTGACCCTGTTATCGAAATAGCCCAAGTTAAACAGGTGATTTCCGATGTTTTCGGCCGAAACGGCAGCGAGCGCTGTATCGATAAGGATTGGGGGTTCACCGAGTTTATTGCGAAGCTTTTTCCTCCAAGCGATACTGTCGTTTAGTTCCGGATGTTTGAAACTGCTACCCAAAGAATAGGCCCATAGGAAGACGGGTAATTTATTGAAAAGTACGCGTTTGTTGGGGTTGTGAAGGATTTGCGCTTTGAGTTCGGAGGCGCTGACGGTTTTTTTGGGGACGATAACAGAATTTCTTTTGAGCAGGTAACGATTTTCTGGGATGCTTTTTTTGACACCGCAGGCATGGATTAGGGTGACGACGAGCATGGCCCATAGGTACTTCGGGGAAAAATTCAGATATTTGCCTAGGTATGCCATCAATTGCTCAAATCAAGCACCTCGCATCATTGCGAATGTCGAAGTACAGGCAAAAATATGGCCAATTTGTGGTAGAGGGTCGCAAACAGGTGGAGGAAGTATTCCACAGTGGATGGGAAATCGAGGGGATTTGGGGAACGCCTGCTTTTGCGGAGCGATTTTCACCGGCCTATGATTTTGAATGGATGACGGAGGAGGAGAATAAGAAATGTTCTGGATTTGACACGCCGCCGGGTGTGATGGCGTTGGTTCGGATGCCAAAAATGAAGGAGTTGGATTTGTTGGAGCCCTTTGTTTTGGCGTTGGACGGGATCAGTGACCCGGGAAATATGGGTACAATTATCCGACTTGCGGATTGGTATGGGTTGACGCAGATTTTGGCGAGTGAGGACTGTGTGGATGTCTACAATGCGAAGTGTTTAAGTGCCACTATGGGGTCGTTTCTTCGGGTGGAGGTAGTGTATAGTAAATTACACCCTGCGGCCGCAGGCCGCAGGGTGTATGGCGCCTTTCTGGACGGGACATCGGTGCACGGAATGAAAATGGAAAGCCCATCGATGTTGATTATCGGCAGTGAATCTCATGGGATTCGGCCGGAGGCCGAATCTTTGGTGACAGAAAAAATCACCATCCCCGGAAAAGGACATGCGGAATCACTCAATGCGGGGATCGCAACAGCCATTTTGCTCGACAATTTGTTGCGATAGACTTCGTTATATTTGTAAATAACCCATGAAGAGTGAAATTAGAATCAAGCTAGACGCTTTCATCGCGGCCTACTACAAACAGAAGTTTGTTCGTAGGTTGATGCTGGCAATGGCTGTGACTTTGCTGACGCTTGTGGTTTTGTTTTTGCTGGAAAATCAGCTTTGGCTATCGGTTCAATCCAGAACGATCCTTTTCTTTGGCATGTGGGCGATGATTATCGCTCTCTGGGGCGTCTTGGTGCTGCAGCCATTCTTAAAGTTGCGCGGCGTGGGTAAAGTTATCTCCCATGAAGAAGCAGCGCGGTGGATTGGGAATCATTTTTCCGACGTTTCAGATAAACTTTTGAATTTATTGCAACTCGAAGATATGTCGGCTACTTCGGTGGAGAACGATTTGCTTCTGCAAGGGATCGCCCAAAAAACAGTGGCCTTCTCCAATACTCCATTTATTCAAGCTTTGGATTGGTTGAAGCACAAGCGATGGATGTCGCGTTTGGCCATGCTGCTGGTTTTGCTTTTGGGTTTTTCTGCCTACCAATCGGCGGGAATTATCAATGGAGCCAATCGCGTATTTCATTATCAAACAGAATATTTGCCCCAAGCGCCATTTCGCATCGAATTAACACCGGCGGAACTGGTTGCCGATCAAGGCAAAGATTTGATTGTGAATTTCAAGGTGGAGGGCAGTATTTTGCCCGAAAACATCGAGATAATCATCGATAAACAGGTTATTCGGGCCAAAAAAATCAAACCGAATCACTTTCAATATACCTTTTCCTCGGTTCAGGCTCAATTTGATTTCGGGATTCGCGCCATGGATTTTGATTTGGGCCATTACCAGGTAAATGTGAATCATCCTCCCCAATGGCAGGCGCTTTCGGCATGGGCAGATTATCCGGATTATACGGGTAGACCTGATGGGGAATGTGCTTCTACCGAGTTGCTGGAAGTCCCTGAAGGAACCATTATCACCTATGAATTGAAAGGCAAATATGTTTCTCAGTGGTTGGTGAAATCCTTTGGTGGCAGGTGGACATCCATCGGCGGTGCGGGTGAAAAAGGAACTTCGGCCACAGGTGGAGAAACATCCGATGCGTTGAATACAGCCAAATTACAGCAGCAGTATAAGGTCCGCGCCAATAGCAGTGGGGGTTTTGTTTTTGGAATGCGCGGTAAAAAAGGCCTTTCCGTGGACACATTCCTGAGTCGTTTGGAGGTGCAAAAGGATTTATTCCCCGACATACAATGTGAAACACAAGAGGATTCTGTGAAAATGGGTGTATGGTATTTTATGGGCTTAGCTGGCGATGATTATGCGGTTAAATCGGTCCATTTTTATCATAGGATTTTGCGTAAAAATGGTCGTTCCGGCGATACAAACTGGGTAAAGATGTCATTGTTTACCGGGAATGAATCTCAAGTTTCTGTCACCCACGCACTGGATTTGGGTTTGATGGGCATTCAGCCCGGCGATGCGATTGAGTATCAATTGGCCGCCACGGATAACGATGCGTTGCATGGGGGTAAAGTGATGCGAACCATGGTGAGGAAATTGGAAAGGCCTAGCAACGATGCGGTAGTGGCTCAACTAGAAAAACAAGAGGCTGGCATTGGTCAAGGAATGAGCAAATCTGTCAAGAATTTGGAAAAATTGCAAAAAGAAGCCAAGCGTTTGCAAGAATCCTTACAACAAAGCGGACAGAGTTGGGACCAAGAGAATAAAATCAAGAATTGGTTAAATGAGGAGCAGAAAATGCTTCAAACCATCAAACAACTGGAGAAAAAGCAATCGGA
>CANIZU010000059.1 GCA_947472115.1 Flavobacteriales bacterium
AAGCAGGTCATGCGATTCATAGTTTCGAAATGGCTCCGTTGACATTAAACGCGTATAAGAATACTCCGAGTGAAGTCGCCGAGCTAGCCAGCATGAGCATGGAATTGCTGACGATGAATACTTGGGATGCTTATTTTGACGAAAAAAACCTCCTCGATCGTGCCAAGAGCGAACAATTGGAGGGGATTTTAGGCACCTTACCCTGGATTGCTCAAGTTGATGCGTTTCAACATTGGATTTATGAGAACCCGACCCATTCCGAGGCCGAACGAACTGCAAAATGGCTAGAACTATGTGGTCGTTTTGGCAGTGGCGAAGTAGATTACACCGACTTGGAATCGGCATTAGAAAATTCATGGCACAAACAACTTCATATTTTTGAAGTACCGTTTTATTACATCGAATATGGATTTGCGCAGTTGGGTGCAGTGGGTGTTTGGAAAAACTATATCACCAAAGGAAAAGCAGCCATCGAAGATTACAAAGCATTTTTAAAACTGGGAAATACGAAAAGCATCCCAAATATTTATGAAACTGCCGGTGTGAAATTTGAATTTTCGGAACAATACATCAGCGATTTGATGCGATTTGTTCAGTCGGAATTGGCGGCCATCCATAATTAAGCGACGGAAATCCATTTTTCATCAAATTCAACATAGTTTGACAATCGTCAGATGAATAATTCAAGATACAATAACTAATTTTGCAGTTCATGAAAAAACAGTTTATCATTGCCTTAACCACGTTATTGACTGGTTTAGGAACAGCACAAAAAATCGACTTAGATCGCGTATTCGTACCACACCAATATCGTGACTTGCCTTCAACTCCGTTGGACAGCACCTGGAGAACTTACAATGTTCGCGTTGAGGTTCCATCTACCATTTCTAATGCTATGTCGGCCTCTTCAATTGAAGAGCGCGTAAACCTTCAAGGTTGGAAAAAAGTGTATGGCGGCGGTCATGCCCAATTCACTGTTAACTTTGACGATTTGATGTTTGATGGTCAAAAAATCGATCAACGTAAAGAAGAAACAAAAAATAAAGAAGGTGTTGTAACCTCAACACGCTACTACTATTGGTCAATTGTAAACTATAGCATTGGCGCAACGTATTCTGCCAAAGATTGGCAAAGTAACGTATTGATCAACCGCAGTACCATTAGTAACAATACCACTAAAATGGAATGGAAAAGCCCAGAATTTAGCAGCTATTCTGAAGCCGAAAGATACTTCAGCAATAATCGTCAGGCCATTTCTAACAAATTGGTGAAAGAGCATATGGAATCTTGGTTGAATAGTTTGAATTACTCAATCAACGACAAATATGGTTTCCCAGTAAGCACAGACCAAACAAGTTTGTGGACTACAGATTCTAAGAAACACCCTGAAAATGAAGCATGGGTAGCGAACATGGCGAAGATGAAAGCGAGTATTGCTAAGGTTACTGCCAATGGTATCGACGCTGCAACACGCGCTGAGTTGATGAGCAGCATTGAATATATGACCGGAGTTCGTGCGAAGTATATTGCAGATGAAAAGAGTGATCGCAAATTGCGCTACGCTGCAGATTACAACAACGCTGTTTTGTATACCATCTTAGACATGCCCGACAAAGCGATTGAGTCTTGCAATGCATTGATTGCGAACGAATACGATACCAAAGACGGTGAAAAGATGATCGAGAAATTGCACAAAATCAAAGAATTGATGGCCAAAAACAACAAAGTAGGTCGCCATTATTCTATTGACAGCAGCAAGTTCAATACCCCGAACTAATACCAATTTCATCCTATTTTTAACGAGAAAGGCCCCGTATGGGGCCTTTCTCGTGTATTTGATATTTAGATTAAGCAAATTTCAATAGAGATTGCTTAATGAACTAAGCAATTTGTATCTTAATTACAAGTTTCCGCGGCTGGCTTGCTCGCGCTCAATGCTTTCGAACAAGGCCTTAAAGTTTCCTTTTCCGAAGCTCTTGGCACCTTTACGCTGGATGATTTCGTAGAACAATGTAGGTCGGTCTTCAACCGGCTTGGTGAAAATCTGCAACAAATACCCACTATCATCACGATCGATAAGGATATTCATTTTTTTCAACGCTTCTAAATCTTCCTCAACATGACCTACGCGATCCAAAACATCATCGTAATAGGTTTCTGGAACGTATAAAAACTCTACGCCTCTGCGACGTAAATCGGCGACTGTTTCTAGGATATCATCGGTTTCAACGGCGATGTGTTGTACACCCGGGCCGCGATAAAAATCCAAATACTCTTCAATTTGAGACTTCTTTTTTCCATCGGCTGGCTCGTTGATTGGGAACTTAACATACCCATTTCCGTTGCTCACCACCTTACTCATCAAAGCGCTGTATTCTGTGCTAATGTCCTTATCGTCGAAGGTCAACAACAACTTAAAGCCCATTACATTCTCATAAAACTCAACCCACTCATCCATTTTACCCAACTCAACGTTTCCAACGCAGTGATCCACGTATTTTAGTCCCACTGGGGTTACATCCATCGCGTTTGGCACGGCTTTGTAACCTGGCAAAAAGGCGCCTTTATAATTTTTACGCTCAACAAACTTGTGAACGGTTTCTCCGTAGGTATAAATGCCACTCACTACAACGGTTCCAAACTCATCTTCCATGGTGGTAGGCTCCATATAAGGCCTTGCACCGCGCTTCACTGTTTCGTTGAAACTCGCCGTTGCATCATCTACCCAAAGGCTCAAAAACTTAACTCCATCGCCATGCTGTGATTGATGCTTTGTCACTTCGCTATTTGGATCCATCGAGGTGGTTAAAACCAAGCGGATCTTATCTTGCTGTAACACATAACTAGCGCGATCTCTCACTCCTGTTTCCGGTCCAGCATAAGCAACTAACTTATAGCCCCAAGCTGTTTGATAATAGTAGGCGCTCTGTTTGGCATTGCCCACATAAAATTCCAAGTGATCCGTACCATTTAAGGGTAAAAAATCCACATCGGTGGCTACAGTTTCTAAGGTTGGTGTTTCCATGGTGTTACGATAAGATTTTACAAATTTACGACATCCGATTGGGAAAAAATGATGAGGAATGTCATTAATTGGGATCGATGATAATGTCGATGCGAACCGACCGCCAACTATTGTGCGCTAAGGCCGCTTCACGAACTTGTTGCAATAGGAATTTTGCGGCGTTCAGTTGGGCGGTTTCTCGGGGGACCTTGATGACAATTTGCTGGATGAATCGGTTTTTTATGCGGGCGACCGACGGAACCTGGGGCCCCAGCACCAGGTTCCCCAATTGCTTTCGCAATTGGTCGGCCAGCCAACGGCTGGCCTCGGTCGCCACTTGTGCATCTATGTGCTTCACATCCACCTTAATCAACTTTGTGTAAGGAGGATAGCCGAAGGCTTCGCGCTGCTCCATTTCCACTTGCATCAACCCTTGGTAATCATCGGCTTTCAGGGATTTCAATACTTCATGTTCCGGTTGATATGTCTGTAACATCATCACGCCGCGCTCCGCGCGGCGCCCTATCCTACCACTCAATTGCTGCAATTGCTGAAATGCCCGTTCATGACTCCTGAAATCAGGAATGTGCAACAACATATCCGCATCCGGCACCACAACCAAGCCGATATTCTCAATATCAATCCCCTTCGACAATAACTGAGTCCCAACCAAAATGTCAATATCACCCCGCTCAAACGCCGTCAAAATCTTCTGAAAATCATCCCGCTTCCGCATGCTCTGCTGGTCGAACCGCGCCACCCTCGCCTTGGGAAACAGCTGACCCAATTCCTCGGCCAACTTCTCCGTGCCCGTCCCCTTCAACTTCAAATCCTGAGAACCACAGGCCACACATTTCGATGGCACCGGCTGCTGAAACCCACAATAACTGCATCGCTGATTGTCCGAACTCTTATAATAGGTCATCGAAATATCGCAATGCTTGCACTGCGTCGTCAACCCACAATCCCCACACTCAATATAAGGCACATACCCCTTTCGATTGTGATACACCACCACCTTCTGCTTCACATCCATCGCCTTCTGAATGGCCATCCTCACCGGCTCCGAAAACAAAGAATTCATCTGACCCGTTTTCTTCAACTCGCCGATATTCAAATACATCAACTCAGCTGGTTTTCCGCCATCGTACTTCTCCGTGATTTCGGCAATGACCATACGATGCTGCTGCACGGCAAACTGCATTTCATAACTTGGCGTGGCCGACCCTAACAAAACATTGGCTCCGTGATACTTGGCTAACTGAAACGCCGAATCCCGACCGTGATAAAATGGCTTTTTATCAAACTGCTTATACGTTGATTCATGCTCCTCGTCCACCACAATCAACCCCAAATTAGAAAACGGCGCAAACACCGCCCCTTTGGTACCCACCACAAATTGGATTTGGTCCTTTAATATCCGATCGTACAACTCCGTCCTCTCGTGAGAACTATAAAAGTGATGCCAAACGCCAATTTCCACCGGCAAAAAAGCACCCATCCGAGCCACCATGTGCTCCGTTAATGCAACCTCTGGCAACAAATAAAGCACCTGTTTCCCTGCCGCCAACGTCTCCTTCACCAACTCCATATAGACATGGGTTTTGCCCGACCCCGTAACCCCGTATAGCAAGGCTGGCTGTTTTTCTTCAAATCCAGCGCGGATGATTCCAAGGGCCCGCGACTGAGATTCGGTGAGGTGGTATTCTTGCGCGCCGCCGCGGATCACCTGAAGGTGATCGCGGCGGCGCTTCACGATCTCTATCATCAACTTCTTCTCCAACTGCTTCAAAACCGTCCTGTCGACCTCAAAACCCTTCACAATCGACTCCACCGTTAACTCCCGCTTTCCCGTCCCCAAAATATGCATCATCGCCTCATACTGCTTCGGTGCCCTTCGCTCCAATGCATTCAAACTCAAATTCGCCAACTCCGAATCCTCCCAAATGCTGCACAACTGAATAAACTCCTCAAACTTAGGTCGATAGTTCTCCTTCAACTCCTCCTCCATCACCACCAAACCCCTTAAATACAACGACTTAACATGCTTTAATACATTTTTGACAGCCAGTTTCTGATGGATATCATCCAACGAAATCCCATCCTTCTTTCCCAACAGCTCCAAAATCTGCCACTCCAAATCCTCGACATCTGGCCTACTTATCGCTTCCAAATCCGCATCGGGATGCAAAACGATCTTCGTCTCACTCTGAAGTCGATACCCCGCCGGCAAAGCCGTTGCCATCACCTCCCCCAAATAACACATGTAATATTTGGCCACCCAACGCCAAAACTGCAATTGCTTGTGATTCACTATGGGCGCATCGTCCAGCACATCCAAAATATACGATGCCTGATAACCCTCCGGTGGAGAATCACTCAACTCCAGAATAATGCCCGCATAAATCTTCTTGGGACCAAACTGCACCGCCACCCGCAATCCCTGATGTATCCAATCGTTCCAATCGTGAGGAACCCTATACGTATAAGTCTTTGGCACCGGCACAGGAACCAACACATGCGCAAAAAGGGTCTGAATCTCCGTCACTATCGCAAGTTACAAATTAATTCCGTAGCCTTTCCTCCAAAACTACTGAGTAACGATACTCAGCAAATGAATCACCACACCCAACTTTAAAAAAGCATCCATCACCAAAATTTTTGAATCGTCTCGAATAAAGAAAATCGACCAAGAAACCCAAAACGCCGTAAACAAGGAAACCCCCGAGATAACCAAATAATAATCCGGATGCCAATTGGGTAAAACAGGATCTACCATTTGAATCCAATTCAATGCCCAATACATCACAAAAAAACCTGTATTCATTGCAACCAGCCCCCATCTCGCAGTTTTCACGCCGGCAACGACAACTACAGTTTGGTATCCAAAAATCAAATTGCCCTTATGTCCGGCCATGTCCTTCACCACTTCCCTCGTGAATAACAAAATCCCCAAACTACCCATGTAATAAAACATCCCCCAATGCCAATGCCCAAAATGAAACCAAATCGCAATCAGTGGAATCATTGTGAGTAGGCTGGCCGAAATCTCGCGGATTACTGGCATTTTCTGCAATTTGTGGCTGTGAAACCAACAAAACGCTGTGTAACACACAAAAAATACCATCACTTGAATGGATGCCATCATGGCAAAACCCACGGCGAAAAAATTCAACACTACATATAAATTTAGCAGGCTCGACTCACCCAAGAGCTTCCCAATCACCACTTGCTTTGGCTTATTTACCAAATCCTTATCTACATCGTAAAAAGCATTTATGATGAACGCCGCAGCCACAGAAAATAGACTTGCCGCAACGATGCAATGCAACTTGACATCGTAAAAAACCCTGCTCAATTGATGATCTGAGAACGTCAACCAAAACAGCAAATACTGCGAAGCCGCAATCAAGGCCAAATTATACCATCGTACAATCCCCAACAATAGCAAAAATCTGGTAATGTGTTTTTTTCGAATTCCTAGCATCGAGTGATTACATTTTGTAAATCACCTGCAATTTATGCGCTTTCAACAACGATTGCGCTTTTTCGAAGTCTTGGGTAAAGCCCAAAATAAATCCACCGCCACCACTGCCACACAACTTCAAGTAATAATCGCCGCTATCAATGCCTTCGCGCCACACCTTTTCAAAATGATCAGGAATCATAGGTCTGAAATTATCCAACAACAACTGAGACAAGCCCTTCAAATGGCCAAACAATTGAGAAATATCTCCTTTCAAGAACGATGTCACACAATCGTCGTTCTGCTTCTTCAACTGGGTCTTCACCATATTCCTAAATCCATCGTCCTTTAAACGATTCAAGAATATCGAAACCATATTTTGGGTTTTTCCTGGCGATCCCGAATTCATCAAAAAGATAGCACCCTTGCCTTCTGCGTTCTCCGTTGGGATGCCTACAGTACCCAAATCGCCCTGACCTTTAATCAAAATGGGCAAATTCAGATAACAAATTAGCGGATCTAAACCCGAACTCTTTCCATGAAAAAACGACTCCAACTTGGCTAACGTCAATTTGAGTTCCTTCAAGTTATCACCCAACATAACATCCGACTGGGTCAATGGCGATACTGAATACTTGGCATACAAAGCAGCCACCAAAGCTCCCGAACTACCCACGCCAAAACCCTGAGGGATACTACTATCAAAAAATAAACCCGAATTGATATCCGAGTGCAACTGAACAAAATCTATAGAGCAAGGAAGATCGCCGGCATTGCGCAACGACTCTAAATGAGATACGTACTGTTTGATGCTTTCATTGGAATCCTTCTGCACTTCATTGGGCTCCGTCGCAAAATCAAAATTGCCTTTAAAAAAATGATAAGGGATACTCAAACCCATCGAATTTTCGATGATACCATATTCGCCAAACAACAAAATCTTGGCGTAATAGAGTGAGTCTTTTATCATTTCTCCCATTTCTTACAATTCAACCGGACGTTTTCCAGTATTACTACAAAGATACTGCCCATTTTTGCAATATTGTAACAACGTATTATTCACAAAGTTCATCACTGTCTCTTCGATTTTTCCATCGTAAAGGAAGTGGACATTGGCTCCAGCATCCAAAGTGAAGCAAATCGACAAGCCCGTTTGTTCGCGGAAACTCCATATTTGTTCGATAATCGCCAAGGTATTGGGTCGCATCAACACGTAATACGGAATCGACGTCATCATCATGCTATGCAATTGCAGCGCCTCCGACTCAACAATTTCTATAAACGATTTTACATCGCCATTTTTCATCGACAATACGATGCCTTCTAAATTCTTCTGCGCCTGACCAAACCGAGCTTCGGCATAAGGATGATTTGTAAGCAAAGCATGCCCGGCCGTGCTACTCACAGACTTTTCGCCATCATCAACAATCAAAACCACATCTTTCCAATTGGAGAGACTGGGATGCGTTTCAAAATCCAATTCAACCGCAAACAAGTCGCTACTGCCAGTAACCGCAGGTGTTTGACCCCAAACAGCGGGTTTAGCGAACATGGAACGACAGGCGCTGCCAGAACCGATGCGCGACAGATAACTGGAACGTTGCCAAAAATTCATTCCGCCAACCTCGGACTGCAAGGAACTATCGCCCAAAAGCAGCTGTTCGATATGCGCCAAACATAGGCTCAATGCCCCAAAACCGGCCGCTGAACTCGCGATTCCCGTGCCGTGAGGAAAATTATTTTGAGAATCTATATGCAGGGTAAAATCCACCAACCAGGGACAGTCTGATGCTATTTTTGTCAAAAAACTGGCAATTTTGGGCTCAAACGACGGCTTCGACTCACCGGCAAGGGTAAATACAAAAGCTTGATCATTTTCCCGAGGCAGGGCTTGCACAATTGTAGAGGCATACAAATCACCTAAACTCCAACTAATGCTTGGATTCGCTGGCAATTGAACACCGCCCTCTTTTTTACCCCAATATTTCACCAAAGCGATGTTGGAAGGACACTGATACCCAACACGAATTGACCCACTATTATTTATCGATTTCTCCATGCGCTTCCCTTTTATTTCAAAACCAATTGATTCCAATCTACGATTTTATATTTATTTAACGCTTCGCGTTCACTTTCTTCAAAAACATCATTAATCAGCAGCATATCACCGCCCCAGGCTCCCAGCCATTTGCACAAACCGCCTTTTGAGGGTTGAAATTTAAAATGCTGATAGGGTGTTTCCAGACCCAAACTCATCGCCAAAATGGCTTGCCACATTTCTAGTCCCGCTTCCAACATCGGCACTTGGTTGGCCATTTTCACCGCCGCACAAACCTGTTGCAATTGATGCATCAAAAAATCATCTTTTTCAATTTCCATCAATTTTCCTTTCACATCAGCCAAGGCATTTCTGCTGTTTTGCTTTTTACCCAAGAAAACGATTTTCCATTTCGATGTCAGATCCGCCGACAACTTCCATGCATCCCAATTCGCAACTTCAGCGTTTTTCCAAAACACCAACCCCTTGCCCAATTCGGCCACAGCCACATCGTAACCACTGCCACCCAAGACCTTTTGCTGGACTTTTTGGGCATCGAGTCCCGCGAATCTAGCAAAGTTGGCGACCATCGTACTGGAACTACCCAAACCGCTGGAACGATCAAATTCCAATTGGGTTTCTATTCGATATGATTTCCCCGTTTTCCAAAACCCCTCTGCCACCATAGAAAGCATCGAATGAAGCACCTCCCTTGAACGATCTCGCTCGCTAGATTTCTCCGTCTCCGCTTCCATCGTTTCCAAAGGCAATGCAAAACTCTCATTCAGCCATGTGCTGCCATCTTTTTCTTTGGCTTCCCAAATCAAGCGATCGCCGCCGCCAGGAGAATCGAACTCCCAAACATACATCCACTGACCCAAGGATACGGGCAATGCCAAGGCTTCAACACCAATGGTTACAGCGTATTCGCCGCACAACATCACTTTTCCGTGTGAGAAGTATGTTTTCAAAAGTCTATTTATTTTTATCAGAACTCACCGCAGCCAAACCCCTCACCCGCATAAATGCCTCCACCGCCGCTGAATGACTCACAACCTTATCCTTAAAATGCGCAACGATTTCTTCCTTCTCCGCATCTGTAGCCTCCAACTGATTCAAAATATTCAGCAAATGCATCTTCATGTGGCCCTTCTGAATCCCCGAAGTAATCAAAGACCGAACCGCACTAAAATTCTGAGCCAAGCCCGCAACTGCCGTAATCTGCATCAATTCATTGGCCGATGGATACCCCAACAACTCATGGGCAAATCTCACCATGGGATGCAAGTTGGTAAT
>CANIZU010000060.1 GCA_947472115.1 Flavobacteriales bacterium
AAAGACCAACCCGAGCTTTTAATCATCGATTCAATTCAAACGCTATACAGCGATCAGCTTGATGCCACTCCGGGAAGCGTATCGCAAATCAGAGAATGCGCAGGCCAATTGTTACAATTTGCCAAAGAAAATGACGTCCCCGTTTTCTTGGTTGGACATATCACCAAAGATGGAAACTTGGCTGGGCCGAAGATATTGGAACACATGGTGGATACCGTTTTGCAATTTGAGGGTGATAGGCATCATGCGTATCGAATCATCAGAACATTAAAAAACCGATTTGGAAGCACGCAAGAACTGGGCATTTACGAGATGCATGGCGCTGGATTGAAAGGCGTTAAAAACCCGTCAGAAATTTGGCTTGCCCAACGCGAAGAAGTCCTTTCTGGCATTGGCATTGCCGCCGTACTTGAGGGAGTTAGGCCGTTACTTTTAGAAACCCAAGCCTTGGTTAGTACTGCGGTATACGGAACACCACAGCGATCTGCCACAGGCTACGATCTCCGCCGGCTAAACATGCTGCTGGCAGTATTGGAAAAACGATGCGGATTTAAATTGGGTCAGCAAGATGTATTTGTCAATCTCGCCGGCGGCCTCAGACTCGAAGATCCCGCCTTGGACTTGAGTTTGATGGCGGCCATCATGAGCAGCTTCTATTCAGAACCCCTTCCACCCAAATGCGTATTCTCGGCCGAAGTAGGCCTTAGCGGTGAAGTTCGTGCGGTTCAACGGGTGGAACAACGCATCGCTGAAGCAGAAAAACTAGGCTTTACGGACATCGTGATTTCCAAATACAACAAGTTCAATCAGGAGCACACGGGCAAAATCAAAGTGCATTCCTTTGGTAGAATCGACGAGGTATTTGGTTGGTTGTTCAGTTAAGCACCCATCAACTTTTCTTTCACAAAACTCTGCGCCAACAAAGCGATTTTCTGCGTATTTGGAATGCGGACGCGACTTTCTAGAATATCGACCGCGGTAGTACGCTCAATTTTTTCAAGCAGTTTCAAATAATAAATATAGGCAGTATAAACACCCAATCTGCAACCCACTGGAAGCTGAACGATGCCTTTATAAGCATGGGCAAAATCGTTTTTTACATCGTGTATGATTTCGTATTTATCCGAATCGGAGAAATGATTAAAATCGACCCCAGGAAAATATACTCTACCGCGTTCTTCTACATCGGAACGGATATCACGCAAGAAATTGACCTTTTGAAATGCCGCGCCCAAACTTCTTGCAAAAGGAACCAAATCATTGTATTGCTGATCGTTGCCGTTACAAAAAACCTTCAAACACATCAAGCCAACCACCTCAGCACTTCCATAGATGTATTCTGAATAACTCTGGGCATTGTGCGAACTCGTATCCAAATCCTCTTCCATCGAATTAAAGAATGGTTCTATAAGCTCCTTCCCAACGCCATATTGATTTGCTGCCAACTGAAACGCATGTAAAACCGGGTTGGTACTAATCCCCTCTTCCATCGCACGATAAGTCTGGCTTTTAAAATCCATGAGCATTTGCTCTTTGTTATAACCGTGGAATGTATCTACGATTTCATCCGCCACGCGCACCAATCCATAAATTGAGAAAATTGCCCATCTGCATTCTTTTGATAACAACCTGATACCCAACGAGAAACTGGTGCTGTAATTCAGCGCCAATCTGCGACTCATCGCGATAGAGGTTTCATCAAATAGCTTAATGCTCATTTACAATCCTTTCTGTTACTAAACGAGAGCCGATAACTACAATAGGCAATCCTGTTCCAGGGTGAGTACTGGCTCCAACATAATAAACATTGTTGAGCTTTTCGTCTTTATTCGCCGGCCTTAACGCGCCAATTTGGTTCAATCCGTGCGCCAATCCCAAACCACTCCCCTTGTACAAGTTGAACATTTCCTGCCACTCGTTGGGTGTATAAACAACCTGAGTGAGAACATTGTTTTTGATATCAAAATTTACACGTTTCCCTAAATCTTCAATAATCTCATCCACCAATTTATTTGCATCGCTCCAATCTGGCTTCACCCGTAGATCTGGAACCGGACAAAGGATGAATAAATTCTCACAGCCCTCGGGTGCACAATCCGGGTTGCTTTTGCTTGCCACATTGACATAATAATAAGGTTTCTCAGGTGCCACAGTACTTCTGAAAATTGTATCGGCATAGCCTCTGAAATTATCGCCCAAAAAATAGTTGTGGTGATGAATGCCCGGAATGGTTCCTTTTACACCCAAATAAATAGTAAATGGCGCCAATGTCCATTCCATTTTATCGAGTTTCGCTTCGGTATATTTTGTACGATGCAAAAACTTGCCTCGGAACCAAGCCGCATCGGCATTGATGACAAATAGATCCGACATATACGCATCGCCAGCGGCACTGGTCACTGAAACCATTTTGCCTGCTTGATGCTGAACCGACATAATCTCGGTGTTGTAAATCATTTTCACACCCTTCTTCTCAAGCAAGCCCATGATGCCTTCAACGATTTTATACATCCCACCCTTCACATTCCAATACCCATCGTGCTCTAGCTCAGTGTAATTCAAGAGATTGTAAACACTAGGCGTATTAAAGGGCGTCGCACCCAAAAAGAAAGCCACCAATGAAAATATAATTTTCACCTCTTCACTCTCAAAATGTCGTTCCAACTCCGCCCAAAACGTCCTAAACATCTTCGGCAAATGCTTCATCGGCACCGTTGCCATACTCATAGCATACGAAACGATATTGTCGAAATTTCGCTTAATGATTTTGTACTCCGTATCGTGAAAAATCTCTTTCGCCCCTTTCAAATATCCCTTCACTTTCACTTCAAAATCATCCTCTATCCCTCTGAATTCGTTGGCGAGTTTGTCCAAATCCTTATAAATCTGAAACACACGATCACTACCAGCCATGTTCACAGTATAGAGCGGATTCAGCTCGTTGAGCTCAAATGGAATAGGCTCTCCGATGGAATCAAACAGTTCTTTGAATTCATAACTCATCGAAAAGAATGAAGGCCCTAGATCAAAAGTAAAACCGTCTTTTTTTAACACATGCAAACGTCCGCCCGGCAATGCCTGCTTCTCGATGATGGTTACTTGATAGCCTTTATAGCTCAATCGAAGAGCTGTAGACAAGCCACCGAGACCCGCACCAACAATAGTTACTGACTTAGTCACGTCCGTATTTCGTTAAATATCTTTTTGGAACAAATAGGAATCCAAAGGCTTCCGCACCATCTTTGGTATGCACTGCATGATGCAAATGATGTGTCTGACGCATAGCCTTGAAATATCTTAATCGCGCACCGCGCAACCATTTTACACGTTGATGCACAAAAACATCGTGAACCAAAAAATAAGCGACACCGTATAAAGCAATTCCCAGCCCCGCAAAAAATCTCCAATCGTAATCTGCAGCGCCCAAAATGATTAACAAAGCAGAGGGCAAAGCGAACATAAATCCAAACAAATCATTGAGTTCAAACCTGCCTTTTCTGGGCTTGTGATGACTTTCATGCCAAACCCACATAAAACCGTGCATCATGTATTTGTGGGAAAACCAAGCCACGAATTCCATGAGAAAGAAAAAGAGAAGGACAATTAAGAAATTAATCATTTTGTTGAATGTTTACATTTAACATTTCTACGTTGGAAAGGTTTTCTCTTGCCGATGGAAATTTATTAAATTTACGATTCTCAACAAAAATTCTCAATCCGCCCGAGGGGCGGCGAAACTATTAATGCGAAAGAATCCCCTTTGGCTGAGGGGCCGACAATCTGTATGTAACGCCAAAAGAAATCAAGTAGTCGGCAAACGCGGCATCACCATTTCGGGCAACTCCGGATGCATCTTGAATTTGTTTATCGGTCACACTCTGACTGCGCATGCGATACATCGCAATGGGAACATTTAAGTTGTAAGTGGTTTTCCCCTTCATGTAAGTCACGCCAGGTTCGGCAGAAACGATGTATCCGGGACGACGAAACCCAAGGCTTTCGCCAATGATATCTCTCACGGGAATACCTTCAAGGCGTGCACCCCAAGAGAATGACAAGCCATGTAAACGACTTTGCGACAAAACACCTACACGCGCCGCATATTGATCAGGCACAGAGCACATATATTCATTTGTGTAAACTGTACCACCCACGGTTGCACTGCGATTTGTAAGTGTGCCATTCACACCACGAGGATTGAATAAATAATAGGCATTCCCATAGATAAACAAACCATCGTTCACTTCCCAAAAACCTTGCATATCGATAATCAAACCCAATCCACCATCTCCCAATTGAATGCTTTGATCTACTGGACGATACAATGTCTTTCTTGACGATAAACCCGTTTGAGGATCTTTAACCAAAATATTATAAAAACTGTCTTGCACATTCCAATTACCCGTTGGCAATTTTAGTGCCGCACCAACCGACAGGTTACTTTTAGTATGACTCGCGGGATTCCATAACCACCGAGATGCACCAATTCTTGCATCGCCCAAACCTGAAGAAGTAGAAGTCTTTCTTGCACCAGCAAATGTAGCAGTCTGACCACCATGCTCATAATAACTCGAACGATCTGTGTAACTCAACGGGACGCCTAAATTCAACTGCCAGCGTGTGTTCATGCCGTATGATGCTGACAGCTCCATTGTATTTGAGTAATTGATTACTTGGTTCTGTTTAACCATACGATCAAACTGTTCTTCATCGCCTTTGAAATGACGGAATGATTTAAAATATCTATAATTCGTACCCACTTGCCATTGTCCGGGCACTAGGGCCAATCCCGTTCCACCCGCAACTCCACAACCCCCAAATCCGCGGATTGCTACGCACCCTTGTGCCATTAAGTTTTGAACCGATATAAGTCCCCCACAAGCAAACACGATCGTAAAAAATCTTTTCATAATTCGTTTTAGTTATGCAAATATACGCAACACCCCTTACTTTGCATATGGAAATAGTCCATTGTAAGCCTTTTTTTAAGAATCCATGCTCGTCCAAACAAATCATTCCCTACTAAAATGCAACACTTTTGGATTCAACATCTCCGCTAGTGAGTTCCTAGCCATCCAAAGTTTGGAACAACTGGACAAATTGCATATAGAAAAGCAGTTGGCGCGCACTGACATTGGAATCTTAGGCGGCGGAAGTAACATCACTTTTACAAAGAATTTTACCGGCCTTATTTTAAAGAATGAGATTTTTGGCAAAACCATAATTCAAGAAACCAATGAATTTGCGATTATTGAATTTGGCGGCGGCGAACCCTGGCATGGGGCAGTTTTACATGCACTATCGCTAAACCTTGGCGGAATTGAGAATTTAAGCCTTATTCCTGGAACCGTTGGCGCTTCACCCATCCAAAATATCGGAGCTTATGGCGTTGAATTACGGGATGTTTTTCACTCGCTATCTGCGTTCCATTTACCCACCGGAGAAATCCACCATTTCGATGCAAAAGCCTGCGAATTCGGCTATCGCGACAGTATTTTTAAACGCGAAAAAAGAGGGCAGTATTTCATCGTATCTGTGCAACTAAAATTGAGTAAAAATGCGGAAATCAAAACCCAATACGGCGATATTCAAGCCACTTTGGATGGTTGGGGAATTGAGAAACCAACGAATCACGACATCTCAAAAGCGGTAATTTTTATCCGTGAAAGCAAATTGCCAAACCCAGCAGAAATAGGCAACTGCGGTAGTTTTTTTAAGAATCCTGTGGTTTCAAGTGAAATCATTCCAGCGCTTCAATCACAATACCCCGACATCAAAACCTTCCCTGCAGGAACAGGCCTTACAAAGGTACCGGCGGGATGGCTCATCGAAAAAGCAGGATGGAAAGGTTTTAGACGAGGCGATGTGGGCGTCCATGCCAAACAAGCCTTGGTTTTGGTAAACTATGGAAATGGCACAGGCCAGGAAGTCATTGATTTAGCCCACGAAATTCAAGCCGATGTTTTATCAAAGTTTGGCATCGTCCTAGAAATGGAAGTCAATGCTTGGTAAGGGCAGATTGGCTGTTTGAAGTTTGTGCCGTAAATTGCACCCAATGAAATCCGCAATCAGTCTGGTATTTTCTTTATTACTTTGCTTAAACGCATCGGCCCAGCAAGGCAAACCCGAACCCCAGAATTCTCCAAAAAATGGAGGCACTTGTGATGTGATTCGCGATATCAAAACGCCCATTTCGCATGTTTTTGATCCCGCAACATCGCCCAGCATCTGGATGATGCCAACGGATGAGGAAGCGGAAATGCCATTGCCGGGAGGAATCAATGAGGACCTCAGACGTGAAATTGATGCGGCTCGCTCCGCTCGCCTTAATTCCAACCCCGTTCAAAACCGTGGAATTATTCATGATAAACCCACCCCACCAAATTCAATCATCACTCAATCCCAACGCGGTGTTGAGGTTCCGCCTGGCGGCGGAACCCCCAACGACAATCATATCGCCGTAGGAAACGATGGAAAAATTGTCTCCGTAATGAATACCGTCATCCGCGTCCATAACGATACCGGTAAAATCGTGAAAGCCTTCACCCTCGACTTCTTCGCCAATAACCCCAACATCAAAAAAGACCCCATCCCTACCATGAATCGGACCTATGATCCGAGAGTCATGTACGACCCCTATAAAGACCGATACATTGTCGTTTTTATGCATGGGACCACCAATAAAAACAGCTTTATCATCGTGGGATTCTCAACCACCAACGACCCCGCTAAACCTTGGAACGTCTATAAAATCCCCGGTACACCCATCCAAGATACAGTTTGGAGCGACTACCCCATCGTTTCTCAGACCAAAGAAGACATGTTCTTCACAGTCAACCTGTTACACAACGGAAGCAGCTGGGAAGAAGGTTTCGTAGAGGCCGTTATCTGGCAACTCAATAAAGAAGATGGCTTCAAAGGCGATACGATGCACAAGAACTTCTTTCACAATATCAAATACAATGGCGTTTCAATTTGGAGCATCTGCGCGATACAAAATGGACCGATGCCGGACGGGGTCGACAACTACTTTATGAGTGTTCGGCCATACACCAAAGAAAACGACACTATTTTTGTCCATCGAATCACCAACACCCTCAGAAGCGGTCAAGCCAACTACGAATTAGGCGTGCTCAAAAGCCCTTTGAAATACGGCTTCCCCTCCAGCGCTTTACAGCCCGATACAGCTTTCCGACTTAGAACCAACGATGCTCGGGTATTAAGCGGCGTTCGCATCGGAACGCAACTTCACTACTTCCAAAACTGCCTCAACTTTAAAACGATGCAAGCCCATCTCATGCATGGCAGTATCTACAATATCACTTCGCCCAGCGGCGCAACTCGGATGGGACTTTTTAAATGGAACGAGGGCGGAGCTGTCACAAAAGCGCATCTTTTCACCAACGATAGCTTAGATTTTGGATACCCAGCCGTAGCAGCAGCCGGAGAAGCAACGACATCGGAACTAGCAGCCCAAGACCCTTCGATGATTGTCACCAGCGTTTATTCAGGCGCAAAACACTTCCCCGGAACAGGCGCTTTTTTCATCAATCGATACGGAGAATACAGTGATTATCAAATACTCAAAAAAGGACAATCAATTATCAACTACACCTTCATCAAACCCAAAGAACAGCGTTGGGGCGATTACGAAGGCATTCAAGCAAAGTTCAACGAAAAAGGCATTTACTATTTGGTTGGTTCTTGGGGTAAAGGCAATAGCATGAGCGCTTATGTAGCTCGGGTGAAAATCAAAGATACCGTGGCCGACAATCCCATTTCAACTATGAGGGTATTCCCTGTCCCCACCACCGAAAACCTGAACATCGAATTTCAAGTCAACACGGAAGCGACGATCAGCGGCCAAATTTTCAATTTGAACGGACAAAGCGTTGGCATCGAATCAGGGCTATCGGAGAATAATGGCGCCACCGAAGATCGCAGTCGTTTTACATTAACTGTAGAACCCGGCACCCACCGATACGCGCTCCATACCCATGGATTGGCAAAAGGTGTTTATATCGTAAGACTAGAACTGGAAAAAGGTAGTTGGGGCTTTACATCCTCTGATCCCCAGTCTTTCAAGTTCATTGTCCAATAAACCTTTGGACCCTATTGAATCTCCACTCACTCAACTGTCAACCGAATACCCCATAAACCAACTCTTGGAAAATCTCAATCCAAACGCCCGCGCCAAAGGAGAAATCATCCTCATCAACAAACCCCATGGATGGTCGTCTTTCCAAGCGGTGAAAAAAATCAAATACGTCACCAAAGCAAAAAAAGTGGGCCATGCGGGCACTTTAGACCCCCTCGCCAGCGGCTTATTGATTATCTGTACCGAACAGCAAACCAAAGGGATTCAAGCCATTCAGGACGCCGACAAAGAATATGAAGGCACGTTGGTTTTGGGCGCAACAACCCCAAGCTATGATATGGAAACGGAGCCCAATGCGCATTTCCCCACCGAACATATCACCGAGGAGATGGTCCATGCAATCATCCCTCAATTTTTGGGCGAAATCGACCAAATACCCCCTCTATATTCTGCCCTTAAGGTCGATGGTCAAAGGGCTTATAAGTTAGCTAGGCAGGGCGATGAAACCGTGTTGAAATCCAGAAAAATCACCATTCATTCTCTGGAATTTACCCGCATCGAATTACCCGAATTAGATTTCCTCGTTCGATGCACCAAAGGAACCTATATCCGCACTTTGGTGTTAGACATCGGCCACGCTTTGCAATCCGGCGCTTTTATGTCGAGGCTGGTCCGCACCAAAATCGGTGACCATCACATCGAAAATTCCGTTTCTCCACATGAGTTTGAAGAGGTATTCAAGTCAAGAATTGTAGAAATTTCCGATACCAACCCAACCAACATTTAAAGTTTGGGCCAATTTTTGCTATCTTTGGCCAGCATGCGCACGATACACAAAACTCTACGCTCTTTGGCTTTTATTGCCTTATCGTTAACCTTGGTACAATGTACCGAACTCAACGCTGGAAAAGTTAAACAGGACTTTAACAATTGGTTTACCGATCTCATTACACCTCGCGCCTCTTCTTTGGAAATGGCCAATGATGGTTATATTGTTAAAGGAAATGTAAAAAACAAACCCAATCAGGTAATTCGTTTGTTCGAAATGACCGCTGAAGGATTGGTTTTCATCGACAGTACTTTTACTGATAAAAAAGGCGATTTCAATGTCAAAGGGAGCACTAAAGAACTCATTTTCTGCTCACTTATGGTCGTGGATAAACAAATGGTTTATTTGGCATTGGACAATGCCACAGAGGCTACCCTTGCCATCGATGCTACCACTACCGGCATCAATTATACCATCACCGGAAAGAATGTAGAGGAGAGTCAGTCATTGAAAGACTTGTTAAAGTTGAACGAAGGTTTCTCTTCTAGAATCAAAGCCTTGGAAGCTGAAGCAAGCAAATTGAACCCAAATACGGATGAAGGTTTTAATAAGATGCAAAAGTTACAAGCGGATTATTATGCTACTTTGAATGAAAGAGCCGCTTCTATTTTGAGTTTTGCAAAAGCCAGGCCTAGCAGTTTTATTCCCTTTTTCATCCTTCATTTCAATGTGGTTCAAGAGCCTACCATCGAATTGTTAACGGTAGCCCGCGATGCAGCCGTAAAAGCCGACCCGACTTCAAAATACACCCAAATGATTCAGCAAAAATATCAAGAGGAAGCAAAATTGATGGTGGGTGGTGAAGCGCCGGAAATCAATCTGCCACAGCTCGATGGTACAAATTTGGCCTTGAGTTCATTGCGCGGTAA
>CANIZU010000061.1 GCA_947472115.1 Flavobacteriales bacterium
GAAGCATCGTTGGTGAAGAAATTGGAGGAACTCGGAATAGGCCGTCCTTCCACATATGCACCAACCATTACAACCATTCAAAAACGTCAGTATGTTACCACCGAAACTCGGGAAGGCAAGCAGCGCAAAATTGGAGAAGTGACATTGATCGGCGCGGATATTACGGAAGAAGTTAAGGTTGAAAATTTCGGGGCGGAAAAGAATAAATTGTTCCCCTCAGACATGGGTATGCTGGTAACCGATTTCTTGTCGGCCAACTTTGATGCCATCATGGATTACGGATTTACTGCATCGGTTGAAAAGCAATTTGATGAAATCGCCAATGGAAATCAAGCGTGGCAGGATATGTTGACAGGTTTCTATGGTCCTTTTCATGCCGCAGTTGATACAACGATGGAATCCGCGGAGAGAGTGACAGGAGAGCGAATTCTTGGTGTTCACCCCGTGAATGGCCGACAGATGAGTGTCCGCATGGGAAAGTTTGGTCCATTTGTTCAAATTGGAGTAAAAGACGATGAGGAGAAATTGATTTACGCGAGTTTACAGCAAGGTCAATCCATTGAAACGGTTACCATTGAAAACGCGTTGAAATTGTTCGAACTACCGCGTGAAGTGATGGTGTATGAAGGCGAGGCAGTGATAGCGGGCATTGGTAGATTTGGTCCATATTTAAAGCGCGGTGAGAAGTATTTCAACGTTGAAAAAGGGACGGATTTAACAGAAATGACAGTTGAGGAATGCGAAGCGATTCTGAAAGAAGCTTTATCCGGTACTCAGTTCCCGTTGCATATCACAGATTATAATGGCGTTGCTTTGGAAGTGAATAAAGGTCGTTTCGGGCCCTATATCAAATACCAAGGTCAATTTATATCTATCCCAAAAGGACAAGCCCCTGAAACAGTAACTGCGGAACAAGCTGTTGCTTTGGTTGAAGCCAAAATGGCCGGAGCTGCTGCTGCAATTTTGAAGACATTTACCGAAGATGCAAACATCCAAATTTTGAACGGTAGGTATGGCCCATACATCAAAAGTGGAAAGGACAATGTGCCGATTCCGAAAGATAAAACTTGGGATTCTTTGGTATACGCAGATGTTGAAGTATTGGTAAAAGGTTTTGTAAAAAAGCCTAAAGCCGCAGGATTCAAGTCGAAGAAAAAGTAAGCATCGCAATAGCGGTTCGTAAAGTTATATTGGTACGATTCTCATGATTGATCCTTCTACACTTAGGGCCATGGTCCAGTTGCTGGATGATCCTGATATGGACGTTTCTATGGCCGTTGAGGGTCGTTTGATGCAAGAGGGTGAGTCCGTAATTGATGAATTGGAAGCACTCTGGTTGAACAATGAATTTCCAGATGCTTCTCGATATATAGAGTTGGTTATCAACAAAATACAGAAAAAATTACTGCATCAACGATTCGCAGATTGGTTTGAACAAGACCAGCCTGATTTGATAGAAGGGTGGGTTCTTGTCACACAGTTGCAATATCCAGGCATTAAGCTCGTGGATGTAAAACGGCAGTTGAATGATATCAAATTGGATGCTTGGTTGTTGATGGGAAATGTTGAAAACGACTTGGATCGAATTCAGATATTGAATCACGTTTTTTTTCAACAACAAGGATTTCATGGTGATATAAGTCAATATCATTATCCCGATAATTCATTCATTAATAGGGTGTTGGAGCGCAAGACTGGTAACCCCATTAGTTTGTCGGCCGTATACTTATCTGTGGCTCAACATCTAGGCCTTCCCGTGTTTGGTGTCAATCTGCCTCAACATTTTGTGGTTGGACTTTGTAAAATTGGTGAAGCCTATGCAGGGGTGAAGAATGTTAAAACAGTCCCGCTGGATGAAGTCGAAAAAGTCATCTTTTATATCAATCCATACAGCAAAGGACAAATCTTCACCAAAGAAAATGTCGATAGTTTTTTAAAAGTAGTAAATGTGACGCCTTTACGTCAATTTTATATGCCGTGTTCAGTCCAGGATATTATCAAAAGGATGCTCCGAAATTTGCATTATTCCTTCGGTGAAGCCCAAGATAAATCTAAGCGCGCTGAGGTTGCTGAATTGATGCGAATTTGCGGAATGACAGATGAAATTTCTTCGGATTCAGTCGATAAAGACGATATTTCGTAACTCATTTTTGTTTATTACGGATTGGTGTTTGGCGGTGAAATGAAAAAACACGATTTTTGCAGTCAATTCTTATGGCAGAAAAACCCATTGTAATGCCCAAAATGGGCGAAAGTATCGCGGAAGCGACAATTATTCGTTGGTTAAAGAACGAGGGTGATCGTGTTGAAAAGGACGAGCCCATCGTTGAAATTGCTACCGATAAGGTTGATAGTGAGATCCCTAGCACGGAAGCTGGGATTTTGGTTAAGCAATTATATCAAGATGGCGATGTAGTTAAAGTAGGGGAGCCTGTTGCAATGATTAATACAGAGGGGGGAGCATCAGCTTCAGCACCTGTAGCAACATCCGCACCTGCTGCAACGGCCTCAGCGGCGGTAGAAACAGCAATTCCAGTGGAAGCAGCGGTCGCAGCCATCGAAAAACAAATTGAATCTGCACAACCCCTCGCCGAGCCTATGTCAAATGATGGTGGAAGTCGTTTTTACTCCCCGCTTGTCTTGAATATCGCTCGTGCTGAAGGAATATCGATGTCGCAATTGGAGTCTTTGCCAGGAACTGGGAAAGAGGGAAGAGTGACCAAAGCGGATATCTTGGATTTTGTTGCCAATCGTGGAAGTGGAACAGCAAATGCGGCGGTTTCAGTTCCAGCGACTGCCTCTATTACACCAGCGCCAGTGTCAACCCAAACGCCAGCCAAAGTGGAGGTGAAATCGAGTATTTCATTGAACCCAGGTGATGAAATTATCGAAATGGATCGCGTGAGAAAGATGATTGCCGATCACATGGTGATGAGCAAGCATACATCGCCACACGTTACAAGTTTTGTTGAGGCGGATGTTACAAACTTGGTGAACTGGAGAAATCGCGTTAAGGATAGCTTTAAGAAAAGAGAAGGGGAGAACATTACGTTCACGCCTATTTTTATTGAGGCAGTAGCCAAAGCAATCAAGGATTTCCCATTGATCAACGTGAGTGTGGATGGCAGTACAATCATCAAAAAGAAAAACATCAACATTGGAATGGCCGTGGCACAGCAGAACGGCAATCTAATCGTTCCGGTGATAAAGAATGCGGATAGCATGAATTTGTTGGGATTAACGCGCATCGTAAATGATTTGGCGGGAAGAGCTCGTATTGGAAAGTTGGTTCCGGATGAAATTCAAGGAGGTACCTACACACTAACCAACGTGGGAAGCTTTGGAAACGTTTTGGGTACGCCTGTGATCAACCAACCCCAAGTGGCTATTATGGCCGTGGGTGCGATTCGCAAGAAACCAGCCGTTTTGGAGACCGAATTTGGCGATGTGATTGCGATCCGACATATGATGTACCTTTCACATAGTTACGATCACCGTGTGGTGGATGGCGCGTTGGGTGGCATGTTTGTTCGCCGCGTTGCCGATTATTTGGAGCAGTGGGATGTAAATCGCGAGATTTAATTCTAACAATGTTTTTCCATGTCCTTGGGGGCTTTATCTTTGATTCCCTTGGAACATAAAATTTTACAGTTTGCCAAATATATGAGCCTCTGCTTTGCGGGGTTTGCGATATTTTGCCTCGTTGATTTGTATTTATCGCCGGTAAGTGAGATTCAATATGTCCTAGCCCATGAAAGTGAGACAGGGGTTAGGGGGAAATCGGGCAGTAAATATGCCACTTACTTGTATCGCGATAATTTCTTGCATACCATTAAGTTTTGCGCCCACAAGCCCTATCGATTGCGACCTAAGGAATTTGATACTTTGCTTGTTTATGAAAGTGTTGACAATCGGACCGCAGAAGCCGAAGCTGTACTTTTGCGTCTAAAATCTGAACGGAGCAAAAAAAACGAACCCAATACATCACATGTCAACCCCAAAGAATTGGTCGTAGAAAAAGTCCCGGTGGACCTAAAATCGTTTTATGCCTTGGAGGATGGGGATTCGATACGATTGTTTTTTAGTCCTTGGCGACATAAACTGGTTGAATATTTGACTTTTGAAACCGATGTTTGGATGAGGTTATCATTTGACAAAATGCCGGTGTATGGCATTGAACACGAAGATTTGAAGCAATGGAATCTCACCACTTTGGTATTTGCTTGTATTATTTTGGCCCTAACATCACTCACTTGGATCATAAAGCCCTTTGAGTATTCTGTTGGGATATTTGTCTTTAACGTGATCATTAGCGCTTTGCTTAATTGGATTTACTGATGAAAATTTTGGTCATATCGGACAATCATGGCTACGTTGATGAAGGGATTTTGCATCATGCAGCATGGGCAGACGAGGTTTGGCACGCAGGAGATTGGCTCAATACGGCGATGCATGAGGCGATAACAAAGCTCGGAAAGCCGATTATTGGGGTGCATGGGAATATTGATGGAATGGACGTGAAAGTGGAATATCCGGATGTTCAATTGTTTGATAGGGAAGGGTTTCGGATTCTGATGATACATATTGGTGGAAAGCCTGGTAGGTATCCGGCGAACGTAAAAGACATCATAAATAAAACCAAACCCGATATCTATGTATGCGGACATTCGCATATGCTTCAAGTGCAGAGAGATCCTAAGTATAATAATCTGCTTTTTTTGAATCCTGGGGCTTGCGGTGTCCACGGATTTCATAAAGTTAGGACAGCTATTCGCTTCCAATTGGAGCCGCAAAAGATTCATTCCATGGAAGTTGTGGAGTGGCCCAAAAATATTGTCAAATAATATTGGAATCATTAGAAATTAATGATAATTTTGCATCCCGTTCTGAAAGGAATACATGCCCAGGTGGCGGAATTGGTAGACGCGCTGGTCTCAAACACCTGTGGGTTCACCCCCGTACCGGTTCGACTCCGGTCCTGGGCACCAAATTGTGAAAAACAATCAACATTTTCAGATCAAAACTATCGACGGCCAAATGGCCGTCGATTTGTTTTTGCCCCCATCCGAAGGGCCATGCCCCGTATTGGTTTACTGCCACGGATTCAAAGGATTTAAGCAATGGGGCCACGTCCCGCACCTACATGAGTATTTTGCCACTGGTGAATATGCTGTCATTACCTTTAATCATTCACACAATGGTGTTATTGGTGATGCCGATCGGTTTGATGCTCTAGATTTGTTTGCCGTGAATACGGTGAGTAAAGAACTAAACGACCTCGAATCGCTGGGCAAATGGATTAGAGAAAATGGGAAAGCGTTGGGGCTCGACATCGAAAGGGTTTCATGGTTAGGCCACTCTCGTGGTGGTGCCAATGTGATTCTATTCGCTAGCCGCTGTCAAGATTACGTGGAGAAAGTCATCGCTTGGTCGCCCATTCCATCGTACCAATGGTTGTTTGAATCGTTTAACCCAGAAATTTGGAAGAAAAATCGTACCGTTTACACCACAAACGCGCGCACACATCAAGAAATGCCGCTGGATTACAGCATCTGGGAGAATTTGATGGCGCATGATGATGAATTTGATGTAATAGAAGCCGCTAGAGGACTCGGGCGACCGTTACTTATAGTTCATGGTGAAGCCGATGAAGCCGTTCCTTGTGCATTGTCTGAGCCTATCTACGATGCTTGTATTCACAGTATCAGAATGACAGTCCCCAAGGCCGACCATACTTTTGGAATGAAACATCCGTGCACGGGGATTCAAGATTTCACCCAAGAATTGTGGTACGCGCTCGACAATACGTTGAGCTTTTTGGAAGAAATTTAAGAATTATGGCTGAAAAGCCGCTCGCTGAAGTCGGTCATTGATCGCACGGCCGAGCCCTTCGTCTGGCGCCCACTCAAAATATGCAATCTTTTGATTGTCCTGATCCAGTCTACGCAAAGTGGAAAACAGATTCGATGCCGCCTGGTTGGTGTCGCCGCTGTCCGATAAATAGTAGTGAGAACCATCCGACAAATAATAGTCAGAACCGTCCGACGAATTGTAATCAGAACCCCGTTGAGCCTCTTGTTTAGAAAAATAGATGATCGAAACGCTAGGGTCAATATCCGCGACCTGCATCGTACTTAAAGCAATGAGCTTGCATCGAGGGCTATAATGTTGATCTAGCTGACCTGGCGCTTGAGGATTGCTATTTTGGTTTAAGTGTTCCAATACGGGAACTCCCAAAACATCCGAAATTCTCTCCAGGGATAATCCACCCAATCGAAGTACCTTCGGCGCACCGTTTTGAATGGCGATAATGGTACTCTCAATGCCTACGGAACAGTCGCCATCGTCGAGGATATAATCTATGCGATCACCCAATTGATCAGCCACATGCTGGGCATTGGTGGGACTAACGTAACCAAAAGGATTGGCACTGGGAGCGGCGAGTGGAAAGGGGAGTGTGCGCAGTAAATCGAGGGTAAGTTGATTGTTAGGCATCCGAATCCCAACAGTTGGTTGACCAGATGTCGTTAGGTCCGGCACATTGTCTGCCTTGGGTAAAATTAGCGTCAATGGACCAGGCCAAAAGGCAAGGGTCAATTTTTGAGCCATTTCAGGCCATTCAGTGCATAAGGATTGCGCTTGGTCGATGGAAGCAACATGCAAAATCAACGGGTCAAATGTCGGCCTGTTTTTCGCCGAAAAAATCCCTGCAACAGCTGTTTCATCAAGTCCATTGGCAGCTAACCCGTAAACCGTTTCGGTGGGGATGGCTACCAATTTCCCTTTGGTGAGCAATTTTTTGGCAAGTATTAGATCTCTGCCGCGATGCTGCATTGTATTTTACGATGATTATTGGGTGCGGAACCCTTTGTTAACGACGTTTGAGGCTGTATTTCTCAATTTTGTTGTACAAATGACTGCGTTGAATATCGATTTCTTGTGCGGTTTTGGCCACATTCCAACCATTTTGCACCAATTTCCTTTCGATAAACACCTTTTCGGCCCAATCTCTGAAATCTTGAAGCGTTTTATAATCATCAACCACGCCAAATGGATCGGCACCGCGCTGGGCTGGATTAGAGAACATATAGACGTCTTCGCCCGATATTTTATCGCCACAAAGAATCACCAAACGTTCAACCACGTTGCGAAGTTCGCGAATATTACCTGTCCAATTGACATCCTGCAGGGCTTGGTAACCATCGGGTGTGAATCCTTTCAGTGGAATGCTATTCTCGTCGCAGATGTCTTTCAAGAAATTGTTGGCAATAAGAGGAATGTCTTCTATGCGCTCATTTAAAGTAGGCACGTGAATAAGGATCACACTTAACCTGTGATACAAATCCATTCTAAACTGTCCTTTTTCGATTTCCTCCAACAGGTTTTTATTGGTTGCCGCAACAATTCGAACATCAACTTTGATTTCTTTGTCGCCTCCAACGCGGGTAATTTTGCCTTCCTGAATCGCTCTAAGCACTTTGGCTTGGGCGGAAAGACTCATATCACCGATTTCATCAAGGAACAGGGTACCGCCATGGGCTTGTTCGAATTTACCGATGCGTTGTTTGATAGCTGAGGTAAAGCTTCCTTTTTCATGTCCAAATAACTCACTTTCAATCAGTTCAGACGGGATGGATGCACAATTCACTTCTACCAGAGCCATATTTCCGCGATTGCTTTTTTCGTGTAACCAACGAGCAACCAATTCTTTGCCGGTTCCATTTTCACCCGTAATAAGGACGCGGGCTTCTGTAGGTGCCACTTTTTCGATTGTATCCTTGATTTTGCCAATGGCCGGCGTTTCGCCAATGATATCAAAGGTCTTAGATACTTTTCGCTTAAGGAATTTGGTTTCCGTAACCAAGTTGTTTTTGTCGATTGCATTCCGAATGGAAATCAACAACCGATTCAAATCTGGCGGTTTGGTGATGAAATCATAGGCGCCTTTTTTGGTGGCGTCGATTGCCATTTCAACGTTTCCATGACCAGAAATCATGATAAACGGAAGGTCCGGGCGGAGGGCTTGGGCTCTATCGAGGAGTTCCATGCCGTCTATGCCTGGCATTTTGACGTCGCAAAGAACGACATCGTATTCATTCTTTTGTATTAGGAGTAGACCTTTATTGCCGTCGTCGGCAGTGGTAACGGTGTAATTCTCGTATTCTAGAATTTCTTTGAGGGTTTCACGGATCGGCGCTTCATCGTCGATGACCAATATTTCAGCCATAAATAGTGTATAGATTAGGCTACAATGATACAAAGAGAGAATAGGAGAACAAGGTTGACTTTTCCACTACTTATGCTCTTTTTGATGCGATCTTTTGGTTAAGTTTTACGAAAGATTTGAATAAGGAAAATTTGGATGACGGATAGAAGCGACGAATGGAGTGGACACATGGTTGCCTGATTTGTCTTTATTTAAAAAAATGTTTGGCAATATGAGGATTTTGCATCATTTTTGTTTTTTATAGATACTCGAAAACAAGTATGAATAAACAATTACTGGGAAGATGGGTGGCTTTGATTGCTGCGATTGCGCCAATGGCGTTGTCAGCGCAGACGGATCCACTTTTCACGCATTTCACATTTAACAAGTTGTTCTATAATCCGGCGTATGCTGGAGCGTCAGGTCAATATTGTATAAATGCCATTAATCACCAACAGTGGTTAGGTTATGATGATGAGTCGCCATACCTCAAGACTCAAAATAAGGATTTTAGTATTGAGAATAAATTGGACGCTGCGCGCAAGAACATTGCACCAGTCACACGTGGATTGGGATTTTCCGCTCCAATCATGGTGAAGGGCAATAATGTTGGTGGCGCGTTCTTCTCGTTTGTTTCAGATCAAGTTGGATATGAAACGGCGACATATTTGAAGGGCGGTGGATCTTATGCCTACACATTGGCGGACGGATCGAATATTCGTTTGGGTGTTGACGTTACGAATCTTACAAAAACTCTGGACGCAACCAAACTAAGGTATCATGATCCTAATGACCCGATGATTCCCACAGGAAATCCATCAGATCAACACATGACTTTCGGTGCTGGGTTGTACTATTCTAATCCAAATATTCAGGATGGGGCTTATTTGGGTGTGTCTTCAACGCATTTAAATCCTCAGACATTTAGCTATGGTCCTTCAGGTACGATAAATGTCACTACGAATCGCCACCTTTATATAGTAGGGGGTTACAAAAAGAATAATTTCATGGGTAACCCATCGCTGTCGTTGGATCCCGCCTTCTTAATCAAGACGGTTATGGGAAAAGGTGGTATGATTAAGCCTGAATTAGATGTGCAAGGCTTGGTTACTTGGAATGGTTTGTTTGCCGGGGGTGC
>CANIZU010000062.1 GCA_947472115.1 Flavobacteriales bacterium
AATCGATTCCTCCGAAATATGGTAAGGGCCCTAGTAGGAACGATGGTAGAAGTTGGACAAGGGAAAATCTCACCCGCAGATTTTGAAGCCATTTTCGTGGGTGGTTCAAGAAGTGAGGCCGGCGCGTCCGCGCCGGCCCAAGGACTCCATCTAACGGATGTGAAATATCCCACAGCCATTGATGAAGGCAACCCCATGGGCTAATTAAATCAAAACAAAAATTTAGTTTTCTTATTCCTCAAATCGACGAATAAACTTCTCAGCCTGACGTTCAGTTGCGGGTCTGATGTAAAAGCCCTCCGCCTTGATTTTGCTCATCGTAGCAGCTAATACCCCCTGCATCTTCTCATCCGAACAATAAATATTGGCCACCGTTTTCGTCAAATTGATATAGATATAATCCTTCGCCCCAAGCTCCAAATACATATACATATTCTGACCGCTCCGTTTGTGCTCCAACAACATCGTCGCCCTTAAACTCTTGTTGATAGGCTTCCCTGCGATGCTAGCCACCGAAACGATATCGTCGCAGTACATACCCCGCATCTTGCTATCCCAACGGAAAGTCGCATCGCTCAATACAAAGGCATAATTCGCCTCGTCTTTGCCTGTCAATTCGCCATTCTTCTCCAAGTTGGCAAGGGCCTGACGAGCACTCTTTTCATTTTCCATCATCTCGCCCAAACATCGCTTAAAGAAGTCCGTATTCACCGAGGAAGTAGTCCCACCATTCTCATTGATCAAAGCCACCAAAGCCGTCACATAATCCTGAGGCATCGGAAAATCCAACATCATCGCCATGTTGAAGACAAACGAACTATCCCCTCGATACAAATCCGCCGTACCCGCATTCTTGAAGTGAATATTTGGCGTCTCCAATCCAAAATCCAAAGGTCCTTCCGCGTGAATCGTGTGATCTTTCTCATTAAACTGAATCCAACTGCCTTTCAATCCACCGTCGCGCAACCTCGACTTACTGCCTGCATAGAAACTCTCCGTTTTATGATCGTAATAGAAAATCCCGGTATCGTTCGTAACATCATCGTCGGAATATCTGCGCTTCCAGGAATACATCAAAGGATACACGTGACTTGAATCGTTGGCCACAAACAATCCCACATATTGCTTCTTATTGTCTTTGTCGCGCGGATCGCTCATATCCAACACAACATCTTTGGGATCCACACGATTATCGAACCGAATCCAAGCCGATGGATAAATGTTTTTAAACGTATGCAAAGGTTTCACATAGCCGGTAAAGCGAATCAATTTTTCCGTACTTTCTATCTGAGCGAAACCCTTATATCCGATTTTGGTCTCCAAAGTAAAATTGCTTTCCTCCGCGATTTTCCCCACCCCTTCAACACGCTGATTGTCGTTCACGATCACACTATCCAAGAAAAACTCTTGCCTGCCACCCCTACTATTGACATATTGATAATACCCGTTGCCACGAATCTTATTCTTGCCATACACCTTCACCCGCAACTTATAAATTTCATGGAACTTATTATCCCTGCCTGCCAACAAACGAGTGCTATCCAAATGATCCATATCAGCATTGGCTCTCACCGTTGCCTTACCATCCTTCAAGAACAATCGCGAATCAGCAATGTCGATGTAAGGAATCTCACTAATCTTAAGCGTATAATCCACCAAACTGTAATCCGCTTTTTTCGCTTCAAAACTCAAGCCCCCTTGGGTTGGATTGGTACTGGCGAAAATGGGCGTTTGACCGGCCAAAGAAGGACCCACCCTCGCCTGAATGATCTTCTTGTCCATATCCCACTTGTAATCGGTGAGATTGGTCTGATACATATTGTAATCAAACTTGGTCATAGAACCCGCCTCGTTCTTGGTAAATGTTCCGATGCGCGTATTAAAGTCCATCGTCCCGTTGATATTGCTAGTCTCAAAAGCCATCCGAGAAGAATCCGCCGCATAAATCTGCAAACTGGCTTGCTTGGCCGATGTTTTTTTGGGACCAAAGATCTGTTCCGCACTAGTAAATCTCGCCTGTTCCCAAGCCAACGTACCATTGCCCTTCATCACACTTGGCGATTGTGTCATTGTACCCGTGAAATCATGACCCATCTTAAATACTTTGATTGGCGTAGCACCATTGGTCACTTTATATTCATCTTGATACGGATTCCACTCCATGTTTGCCATCACTGCATGGGTTTCTGGGAACTTCGTATTTTCCGCTAAATCATAACGATTCAAGATACCCACAGCCTTCTTGGGCAGCAGCAAAATCTTAGTAAACTCACTCTTGGAACCCTGATATCCAATTGTACCATCCGTACCGTAAAATCCCTCCTCACTCAAATTCATAGTCATATCGCCCATACCCTTACCGCGATACATGCTATAACCACCCGGCGGAGTATGTTTGATAAATCCCAATGAATAATCCTTTTGGATGGTCACATAATGCCGAAACTCAGGAAAAATACCATCTGAAATAAAATCCCCTTCAAAACGCAATCCCGCAATGGTGAAATTGTCCAAACTATCAATCGTAAACGGATCCACAATAAACTTAAACTTGTCGCCTTCATAAGCTCCTCCATGTATGTGTGGCTTATTATAAAGCACCTCACTTCCTTTGTCTGAAACGAAAATCGGATACTCTGGATAATCCTTGTTCCCCGATTTATTGTTCGGTTTGTCGATGTATAAAGTACCACTCACATTTCTCAACACCGATTTGATGGGGATCAATCTGCGACCCGAGGAATCAGGGAAATACATTTGCAAAGAATCCACGCTCGACATGGCAATATTGAATTGACCATAATTGAAAACATACTTTTTGCCGTAAAAATCGAATCGACCCGCCCTCAACTGTCCGCCAAAGCGCAAACCCCGATTCTTGGTTAACGTCACTTGCTGCTCAGTGGGCACTACAATCACGTTTTGAGAATCCGAAAAGAAGAACTTAGAAACTCCTTCCAAATTCATTTCATTACTCAGTAAATTCAGCGTGAAATTGGATCGTTTTCCGATGATCGAGGAAATTCGAATCACATCGTAATCTCTCGTTTTTTGATGCGCTTGAACGTATCGAAACGCTTTTGGTAAAAGGGTTACACTATCCTGATCCTGAGAGTAATTGATATATCCTTGGTCGTGCAATTCAAGGAAAGGAACCACCAAATGCTCTTTCTGTGTTTGCTGAAAAAAAGCATAATCATCCAAAGAAAATTTGATGCGTTGATCGGCTTTATAAAACTCGCGTGTTTTGGCTTTCTGGGCTTGCAACTGCTTTAGCGTCGCATCCAACTTCGCTTTGTCGGCCGGCACTTTGGACAACATTAAATTTTTGATATCCTTCTCTAGTTGCTTGGCGATGGGATCTTCTGGCTGTCGGTTATAATAAGCGACCAAACCTTCCAAGGGATGCGACCTCAAAGGGCCTTGCAATCGATTGTAGAGGATATCGCGAAAGAAATCATCCGAAGAAATCCTTGCCTCCAACTCGTTATTTACGTTATCAAATGCCACAAAAGGCTCCGTTAAAATCCAGCGAACCTGCTGCACATCAATATTTACATTGTGAAAATTGTCTTGGAATGGCACGCGCATCAACCCCTCCTCACCCCTATCGACAATCAACTTATTGTCCTTGAAGATAAAATTCACCTTCACAAATGGATGGTAGATGGTTGTGACGCTATCCAGATACATGGTAAATTCACTCTGCAACGTCCCAGCGATCCCGTCTTGAATTTTGAACGATTTACTTTTCAGTGTGACCTTCTTTTTGCCTTTATAAAACACATCGATCACCGATGGTTTGCCGTTGGCAGTGGCCGTTGTAATAGAATGACCTTGCATCGAAAATCCCCCTCTAAAGAAAGATTCATCCCCAACAATCCCGTTCACCAGAAGCTCATTGTCGTAGGAATTGAATTGCGGAAATCCCGACTTCTGCACTTTCAAAGAGTCGGTAGCTGAACTCAACTTGTCAGTAAACTTGCCTAGTACCGGGGTCTTGAAATACCTGCCATAAACCAATTGGGCAGAATCTACCGAATAAATATTTTGGTCCATGTTGAGGCGATATTTCCCAAACTTAACCCAAGCCGACTCAGTAGGTAGGCATCGTTTGAAATCCGCTGTGCCGTAATCTCCCACCCAGACATTCTTTAAGGGCTTATACACTCCCTTCGTGCCACTGATGATCATTTTATCCATAAACCCAGTGCAGGTCAAAGCGACTTCACCAAAGCGTATTTCGATTTCATTTTTGTAAACCAAGTCAAAGTCCAGGGTATCCACGCTCCAAACGGCAGTCCCCGATTTGTAAATCACCTTATCGGCGAACAAATTGGTGGTGGTTTCTAGGAATTCTAAATACTCTTTGTTGGAATTCCCTAGCAGCGACTTGGTAATCCCTTGCCATTGAACCAGCACTTTATCGGGCAAGTTGTTTTGCAAAAACGCGGCAACAGTAGCAATATATAATTCGAAATGCGGTTGAACGGCCATTTTTTCGGCCAGCATTTGATTTGAAATATCGATGATAAACTTCTGCTGACTGGGCGAAAATTTGCCCATTTCCCAATTCTGCTTAAAAATATTGAAATTCTTGGTTAGGTTCTTATCTCCAGGGCGGTTGATAAACGTTTCAAACTCCGCAATAAAAGTAGCAGGCACTGGGCTAAAACTTCCGCTTTGGGCTGTCAATTTCAGCGCAAAAACAGAAAGTAGGATAAAGCAGAGTTTTTTTATCATCAGGGTGAGATTACAAATAACGCACCAACTTGCGTTTCATTGTGCACAGTCTTTGTATTGAAGCAGCAATGGCTTATCGCATCGCTTTCACGATATCGATAAAATCGCGGGCTTTTAAGCTAGCGCCACCTATCAATCCACCATCGATATCTGACTGCATAAACAACGCCGCTGCATTTTCTGGCTTCACGCTTCCACCGTAAAGGATAGAGGTAGTTGCCGCAATTTCTTCATTGTATTGATTGGCCAATAGTTTTCTGATATAAGCATGGATTTCTTGAGCCTGCTCCGGAGAAGCATTCAAACCTGTACCAATGGCCCAAACTGGCTCATAAGCAACCACCACTTCGGCAAATTCCTTACGATCCAAATGAAACAAACCTTGAACGATTTGCTCTTCTATAGCCCTAAAATATTGCTTGCTTTCGCGCTGTTCCAACGTTTCGCCGATACAAAAAATGGGCTTCATGCCATGGCGGATCACCGATTTCACTTTCAACGCACATACTTCATTGGTTTCCCCAAAAAATTGACGTCGTTCCGAATGCCCTACCAAACAATATTGAACACCCAGCGACTTAAGCATACCGGCAGAAATTTCACCCGTAAATGCTCCTTGATCTGCTTGATGCGCATTCTGTGCACCCACCAACAATCCACTGCCTTCAAGCAATCGAACAGCCGACGGCAACGCCAAAAATGTTGGGATTAATACCACTTTGCCTTCTCCGCGATATTCATCTCTTACAATTCCTCTAACTTCGGTAATCAACGCTTGGCTCTCTTCCAAGGTTTTATGCATTTTCCAGTTACCCGCGACAATTTTTTGACGATTCATAATAAAAGCGAAATAACAAAATCTAAATCAAACGTTATTCTCAAGATATCAACGAGAACACCTCGTCCGCCCAAGCCATCGCCAATGCAAATTGCGAGTCTCTATCCATTTCTGAATTGTCCAAAACCCGATAATCCGAGGTCATTGTGAGCGGACTATTTTCCCGAGAAGAATCCACCGCGTCGCGATGTTTTAAGTTCGCTGAAATCTCCTCTAACGTCACCGCATCGCCTTTGGCCACCAACTCCGAAAATCTGCGCTGAGCTCTTACCTCAACCGAAGCCGTCATGAAAATCTTTAATTCCGCATCGGGAAAAACTACTGTTCCGATATCCCTACCATCCATCACAACGCCTTTTTTTGCTCCCATTTGCTGTTGCAAAAACACCAACTTATCGCGCACTGCTTGAATTTTTGCCACTTCACTCACGTTCGAGGCAACCGCAATAGTCCGAATTTCATGCTCCACATTTTCACCGTTCAACAGCACAACGGACGCCCCAGCATCGTTCACATCAAACTCCACTGTTACTTGAGCCAATGCTTGTTCCACTTGAGCCATATCATCCAAATTCACCGAATGACGCATCAAATACAGGGTCACCGCGCGATACATCGCCCCGCTATCGATAAAAACATAACTCAACGCTAAAGCAATCGCTTTCGCCAAAGTCCCTTTCCCGCAGCTGCTGTAACCGTCTATTGCGATATTTATTTTTCTCTGATCCACTATATTATAACTCAGGGATTCCGCGACAAGGCGTATGATTTAACTGAACAAAGGCAACAGATTTTTTCCTGGAAAACCGATTGGGATCGATGATGATGGAGAACATATTCGAATTCTGGCTACTGAAATAACTAGCACTGGAATACGTAATATCCAACTTGGCCATTTTAAACTTCAAACCCCAGCCAAACCCTGCCGTACCCCGCCTTACATCGGTAATCATTTCTTTTCTTCTTTGCTGGCTGTACCCAACATAAATGCCAAAATTCTTGCCCAACGCCAATTCCGTACCCACCGCTAAATGTCGACCCAACTTATCCGCGAACTTCGCCTCGGTTGGCACCACTGTCTGACCATTGATATCAATCTGACCGTTGCTATTTAGATACTGATCGTAGGTCAAATCCCATTTTTGCAAACTATGCGCCACCAGATGAAATTTGAACGGCATGTGTTTGGGCATGATTGCCACGGCCGCTTGAATATTAAATGGCAATGGCTCTCTTCCTGCATCTTGATAGCTCATCACCTGTGCCCCAAGGTTCTTAATGAGCAAACCGGCCGAAAGCGTAGAATCCTTTTTGATGTGATTGAGGCCCAAATTAACATACAGTCCATTAGAAATATAGGGACCGAGAATGCTATAAACCATCCCCAACTGGGCACCAAATCTTAATTGAGGCGTGAGCGCCAGAGACCCACCCATTCCAATATTTGTTTCGTTTGCTACCAATTTCATCGTTGGATTTCCACCCGCATCGTAACCATCCATGCTGCCATAGTCGATGTGCTGCGCAAAACCCTGCAGCGATATTTTTTTGCCCGATACCGAAATATTTCCGATACCAAACGCCGCATTGGCAGAAAAAACGCCTGGAAGAATGGTCCCCGCGCTAAGTCCTGCTTTGAGTCGATGCTCATCGGAGAGCAGGGCCGGATTGTTGGTGGTTTGAAGGATATCTGACGAGGGTTGAGATATCAAGTAACCGCACCAAGCCAATGATTTACTGTGCATTGGAACATCCAAAATCCGAAAAACGCCTTGCGATCCGGCTTGGGCCGAGGCCTTGGCCGAGGCCAGCACACACAATAAAATCAGTAAGCGTTTGGGCATGAGCAACAAATTTAGTTTAAGAACGAGAACTCTCAGCGGATATTTTACCGAAATTTGTACTTTCCATGACCACGTCACTGTACCGCAATCCCTCCGAAGTCCCCAAAAGTTCTCCCCTAGTCATTACTCAAGGTACTTTCGATGGCGTTCATTTGGGTCATCAAAAAGTATTAAAGCACGTGGTTGAACTAGCCAAGGAACAAAACACCCAAAGCTTATTAATCACCTACCACCCCCACCCTAGACTAGTGGTAGAACCCAACAACCGCGAATTACGCATGCTATCGAGCATCGAAGAAAAAGCCGAAGCCGTTTTTGCCTTGGGCATAGATTACGTGTTGGTCCTTCCATTCACCCAAGAATTTTCTCAACTTTCGCCCGAAGCATTTGTGGCAGATATTTTAGTAAAACAACTCAATGTGCACACCATCGTAATCGGGTACGACCACCACTTTGGGATCAACAGAAGTGGTGATTTCAACACGTTGGTTAGATTAAGTAAGGAGTTTAATTTCTCAGTTCAGGAAATCCCCGCTTCCACGATCGACGAAATTGCCGTTAGCAGCACCAGAATCCGCAAGGCACTATCAAACAGTGGATTAGACGAGGCAAATCAACTCATTGGCCGGCCATACCAACTTACTGGTACGGTGATTCATGGCAAGCAATTGGGCAGAACCATTGGATTTCCCACGGCAAACATCCACATCAACGACCCATACAAACTCATCCCATCGTTCGGCGTTTATGCCGGCATTTGTTTGGTAGAAAACAAGCGATATAAAATGGTTTGTAACATCGGTGTAAGACCCACGGTGGATGGCGAAAATATTAGCATCGAAGCACATCTATTTGATTTTGATAAAAACATCTACGGCGAGCACCTCACCCTGTTTTTGGTACAGTATTTGAGAAATGAGCAGAAGTTCGATTCAATCGAAGCATTAAAATCTCAGATCTTACTCGATGCACAGCAAGCCCAAACATTGGTCACTTTGGACTAAGACTTTTGTCTTTGCTCTGATGCTCGTTTGTAGCAATTTCGCTATCGCACAAATCGAAGACGACGAAGAAGATTACGGAGAAGACGAGGGCGATTGGATCATTCAAGATTCATTGTGGGAGCATAGCACCGACACCCTTGCTTATTATTACGAGGAAGGTGAATTCATCATCCCAGGCATGCTGCCCGAATACGATTTTTATGCTTTTTGGGATACGATGCACGTAGATGCCTATCGTTTTGATCTGAGAAAACTTCAAGAAGCCATTCCCATCAACATCCTAGATATGGACTGTGATTTTGCGATGCCCATTTATGGTAGAACAAATTCTCCTTTTGGCTGGCGACATGGACGACCTCACACAGGCATCGACCTACAGCTAAGAACCGGAGATTCAGTTTACTCTGCCTTTGACGGTGTGATTCGAATGAGCAAATACTATAATGGCTATGGAAATTGCGTTGTGATTCGACATTTCAATGGGCTGGAAACGCTCTATGGCCACTTGAGCAAATTGGAACACAAACCTGGAACATTGGTAAACGCGGGGCAACTCATTGGCTTGGGCGGATCCACAGGGCATAGCACCGGCCCACATTTGCATTTCGAAATACGATTCCTTGGAAGGCCCTTAAACCCTGCCGCTGTTATTGATTTCCCCAATGAAACTGTGAAAGGCGATACCCTTTTAATTGCGTCGAATTTGTTTCAAATGCCGTACACCCCTTATAATGGCAAAAAACGACGGGGATCCTATCGCAGAGGGCGTTCTCGTTCCAGCAAAAGCAAGCGCAGAAGATATTCTTACGAAATTAGAAT
>CANIZU010000063.1 GCA_947472115.1 Flavobacteriales bacterium
ATTATACTGGATGGTTTACGCTTTCATATTACGAGCTTAACGATTTATGCAAAAAAGTAAACTCCCGCGACGAATTGTTAATTTACCCAAACCCTGCGCACAGCATACTCTATCTAACCACTAAACAAAAAACGGTATCAATCTACAACTCGATTGGTCAAATGTTAATATTGGATGTGGCTACCAAATGGAATTCCGACCAATATATTGACATCTCTGACCTTTCAAACGGAGTGTATTTTCTAATGGTGGGTGGCCATGCTTTGAAATTTATAAAGGATTGAACTCGAAAATTCCGGAAACCCTTATTGGAACAACAAAAAACGCCTCTGAGATGTTCAGAGGCGTTCAATGCTGTTTATTATTTAGAGGTCGGAAGCGGATTCGAACCGCTGTAAAGGGTTTTGCAGACCCGTGCCTAGCCGCTCGGCCATCCGACCTTTTAAAGGAGTGCAAATATAGCAAAAAAAGTGATTTCTTTGGGGAAATTCGAAAAATCCTTGCACTAAAATCGAATCGATAACTTTTAAGAAATCACACGGCCATCCGCCATTTCAATGATTCTATCGGTTCTTTTCGCAAAATCGGCATCGTGCGTAACCACCAATAAACTAGTCCCCAATTCGCTGCTTAACTCTTTGAAAATATCAAATACGATATCCGCATTTCTACTATCCAAATTCCCCGTAGGCTCATCGCCCATAATGATTTTTGGCTCATTAATTAATGCACGGGCAATGGCCACCCGCTGCTTTTGCCCACCAGATATCTGCGTCGCTTTTTTTGTCGCTTGGTCGTCTACCCCTAACAATCGCAACTGCTTCATCGCATCAAATTCGACTTCCTCCCTCGATTTTTTTCCCAATTTCAAGCCAGGCATCATCACATTGTGCAAGACACTAAATTCAGGTAACAAATAGTGAAATTGGAATACAAAGCCAATTTGCTCATTGCGAACAACGGCCAATTCGTTGCCGCTTAATCCGGTAAGTAGGCGATCTGCCAAGAACAACTGCCCTTTGTAATTGGTGTCCATCGTACTCAAAATGTATAGCAAAGTGCTCTTGCCACATCCCGATTTCCCCATGATGGAGACAAACTCGCCCTTATCTACCCAAATATTAATGTTCTTCAATACTTCAACTTCTACAGGGTCCACAAACGACTTCTGAACCTCCACAGTTCTGAGAATATGGTTGTTCTGGGTTGAAGTGGATTCAGCGTATGCCATGGGAGTCTGCTTGATTGATTTGAAGGATTCTAATTTCTACTTATTGACCTCTGATGATATCAACTGGATCGATTTTACTGGCTTTTTTGGCGGGTAAATATCCAGCGAAAAATGTAGTGATTAATGCAAACACCGACCCAATTAAATAGAATAGAGGGTCGAAATTTACTGGGAAAGTTTTAACCGTGGGAATAGCTTCAGTTTCAAAAGGTGCCTTGCTAATGGCATAGCTCATGACTCCGCCCAAGAGCAGACCTAGCAATCCTCCAACAATGCCGATAAACATGGCTTGATAAATGAAAATCTTCTTCACATCGGAACCAGAAAATCCCGTCGCTTTCAATATCGCGATGTCGTTCATTTTTTCATAAATCACCATATTTAGAATATTGTAAATTCCAAATCCTGCGACAATCAAAAGGGTAATGCTCACCGCGTAAGTAATGATATTTCTTATGCTCGTGCCTGTTTCAAACTGCGCATTTGCTGTTTTTATGTCGATGGCGTTAACTCCGTAGGTGTTGGCGATTTGGTCCGACATGTATTTGGCTTTTTCGATATCGTAGAGTTTTACACTTATGTCCGTTATGAAGTTGTTGCCTTGACCCGCAATTCGCTGCGCCATTTTGACATTTACGTAACTCTGCATTTTGTCTAAATCAGCCAATCCGCTCTGGAAGAACCCTACAATTTTCAATCTAAAAGTTGCCCCTGTGCTACTGAGCATTTGAACCCGATCGCCGATGTTTAAACTCAGTTTTTTGGCCACCCCAATGCCCAATACGATGCCGTTTTCGTTGTTGGCCAAATCGGAAGGATTCGCACCCACGATGTATTGCTTGAAGTTGAACAACCGATCCTCCTCCAAGACGTCAATTCCGATGGCATTTCCATTTAACAAAACAGAGCCCGATTGGTAGAATATCCTTGCACTCACTTGGGGTGTCACCCCTTTGATAAGCGGATTTTTCTTTAACACAGCCATCATCGGCAGGCTATTTCTAACGCTACTCAATTCTTGTTTGGGTTTGATCGAGTGGATCATGTTGACAGAACCTTTGAACCTTTCAGACTTTTCGATGGGCTGCACTGGGTTCGGTTTTACCTCGTTGTAAATCCTGACATGCGGAGTGCGATTCAAAATCAGACCATCGAGCAAGCCATTTAAACCTGTCATGAAGCTCACGAGAACGATAAAGGTGCCAATGCCAAAGGTGACGCCCAAGCTGGCAATAGCGCTTTGCTTTTTGCGAGTGAGCAAATGGGTTTTGGCAATCTGAATCAATACGCCGTTGCTCATGGTGGGGATTATTTACCGGTTGGGATCAGAATTTGAGATTTCTCATTCAAACCTTCCAAAATTTCAACGTATTCTAAATTTTTCAAGCCTGTCTTCACAGAAACCTCGCCATCTGGAGTTTTAACGATATTGTTTTTTTCAAGACTGCCAAGTGGAATCAATAGTGCCTTCTCTTTTTGCGCAATTACGATGTTTACTTCCGCGCTCAGTCCGGGGTATAAAGTTTCCGGCCTAGTATTAAAAACGGCTTCAACCACAAACGATTGGGTCTTAGGATTCATGATCGGTGTGATACGCGATACATGGCCTTCAAACGATTTATCATATGCATCCAAAGAAATCAAAACGGTCTGACCCAATTTGATCTTCACGATATCCATTTCATCCACTTCCATAACCACCAAATAATCTTTACTTTCTCCAATAATCGCCAAAGGCTTTTGAGGGGAAATCCATTCTCCTTTTTTCGCCAGTAACTGAAATACCTCCCCACCGATGTCGGATCTTACCGCGTAATCCCCCAAATTCTTTGTCGCCACATTCGCATTGGCCTGCGCTTGATTCTGATTGAAACGCAGTTGATTTTTGACCTGTATAAGCTTGGCATTTAATGCGATGACAGAGTTCTTACTTGCGATAGATGCCAAACGACGTGATTCGAGTTGACTTAAACTGCCAATTTCCTTTGAATATAAATTTTGCTGTCGTTGGAAGTTAACGGAGTCCAATTTAGATTGCTCTTTGGCTGATTTTAGCTGCGCCTCCAATTCTTGAACTTGAATGGAAGACTGTTTTGATAATACAACCGCCGATTCTGCATTGCTAGCGGTGTTGGTGGCAGCGGTATTTTCCATGTGCGCTATCAAGCCGCCAGCCTCAATCAAATCGCCTTCGTTGACATCAAACGAAAGGATTTTTCCCGCGATGGCAGGGTAGAGGGTGTACTGTTCCGCTGCCTGAATCGTGGCACTGGCGTACACCGATTCGGTAATGGGTTTGATTGTGGGAGTAATCGTTTTTTCCTTGTTGCCGCATCCCGAAATTAGGGCCAACGCAATAAGTGAAAATGAGATTGGGAATTTCATCGAATACAAAGTTAATACGTTGTATTATGCCGATAAATGATAGAAATCATATTTGTGAATTTTTACAATTCATCATCGAGTATAAACATTTGTTCCGCCTAAGTATGTCGCTTTTACTTTTGCTTTGATAATTTTGCTCGGTTCGGCTGTCATGATGTCGGTGTTTAAGACAACAAAATCAGCCAATTTACCCGTTTCCAGCGACCCCGTTCTTGTCTCGTCGAAATTTGCATAAGCAGCCCATAATGTCATTCCCCATAAGGCCTGTTTTCTCGATAAAGCTTGTTCTCCGATAAAGGGTTTTTCCAATTTACCTTCCGCATCCATCCGCTGCGTAGCCGAATAGAAAGTATGAATCGGCGAAATGCCTTCAACGGGAAAATCTGTTCCCAATGCAATGATTTTTGATTGTCTTAGTAGGTTTTGATAGGCGTATCCACCTTTATTTATTGTATTACATAATCTACTGTCAGCCCATGCTGCGTCGGAGGTGGCATGCGTTGGTTGAACACTGGGGATGATACTGCGTTTCGAAAACAACTTTTGGTCTTTTCCGCTCACAATTTGCGCGTGTTCGATTCTCCATCGAGCATCGTAGCCTTCAGGGATATTCTTATTAAATGTTTTTAATGCGATAGTATTTGCACTATCCCCGATGGCATGTACACAAACTTGAAAGCCCCTGTTGAGAAGATAAATTTGATACATTTCAAACTTGGGGATGGTCATTAATTGTAGACCCTTATGCCCCAGTTGATCGCAGTAATCGCCTTTTAATAATGCTCCGCGTGAGCCCAACGCACCATCCAAATAGAATTTCATTGAGCGAACCGTTAACATATCTGTGAGGATCATTCCATTTTGATAAACGTAACCTAGATTTTCTTCACTACAAGCTAGCATCGCATAGATTCGCATCGGCAGTTCATTTTTGGCTTGAAGATCTTGAATCATATTAATGTCCTCTACTTTAATTCCTGCTTCCGCCAATTGTGTTAACCCTTGAGAATGACAGTTTTTGAGCCCTGTTTTGAGGTAGGGTTGCCAAACGGAATAGGGGACGTCCGGAATTTGATTTTTCACAATTTCGGCGGCATTGTCGATGCAGATTCCAGTAAATGTTCGCGGATTCGGGTTTTTTGCTGAATTTATTAAATCAGTCGATGGAATGGGTTTGCTGAAGATAAACTCACCGCCTTCCAGGACCGTGTCTGGGTTTAGTTTTAACTTGTTTATTGCGGCCTGGTTGATCCAAACGGCATGTCCATCAATACGACTTAAACAGACGGGTAAATTGGGGAAGGCTTTGTTTAAGGCCTCCATAGTTGGGAAGGTTTTGTTTTCCCAGTCGTTTTGATCCCAACCTCGGCCAACGATCCAAGGTGTTGGATTAGATGGATTTTTACTAAATCTGGGTTTATTCTTTTTGACGTACTTCTTTAGTTTTTTGATGACTTCTTGCTCAGATTTTGTTCCAACCAAATCGGCTTGCGACAAACCTTTGGTATAGGCAAGAAAATGACAGTGTGCGTCTATGAATCCAGGGTAAATGACGTTGTTACCATAATTGATCGACTTCGCTTTCTGGAACAGAGAATCGGCCGTTTTGTCGGACCCTACATATAGGATTACGCCATTGGATATTACCATTGAGGTGGCTACTGAAAAACCTGTGTCGGCAGTATAGATTTTTTGTGCCTTAAAAATCAGTGTATCTGATTGATTTTGAGCAGTTACGCCAAAAATTAAGAAAAAATGACAAGTGAAAAAGGAAATAAGTTGCTTCATCGTTTGGGGGTTCATGGCACATTTGTTGTTACAAGACTTGCAAATCAACATTTGTTATTTGCAAAAATCACCAATTATATGAACAAACGAAACATCATTCTTACAGTTTTGGCAATTTTCGTCCTAGGCCTTGGTATCGGTTACTATTTATACACTAAGCCATCGGCCATAAAATCCACTGGTGCTCCGGATTTCGAAAAGGACATCAATCAATGGGTTAAGGAATTAGATGCAGATACAGGGGCTGCGAATACGTTTTCGGCATTTGTAGGGAAATCGGTAAAGTTGACAGCGGAAGTGGGTGATGTGGTGGGAGATTCTAGTGTCACGTTGCAATTGAAGTCGGGCGTTGAAGGTTTCTTTGTCAATGCAAATTTTCACACTTCAATGAATTCAGTTGTGAGCGGGGTTGTTGCGGGGGATGTTGTTACCGTTCAATGTGTTTGTGATGGCTTGGTGGTTCCCATGTCTGCGGATGATTTGTTCGCCGAAAAGAAAATTGACTTATCACGATGCGATTTATTAAAGCATGAAAAACATCAAAGCGATGTAAGTCGTTCTCTTGATCATGAAACTTCAGATTCAATCAAATAAAATATAAATATGAAAAAGTCCCTCCTAATCTTGTCATTTACAGCCATTGCTGGATTTGCACATGCGCAAGTGTTTAAAACTTCCGCAGGTAACATCTCATTCAAAAGCAAAACTGCCATTGAAGAATTCACTGCTACAAATGCACAGGTAGAAGCGGCCATAGCGCCAGTGAAAAATCAGATGCAATTCCGTGTTCCAGTGAATGGATTTCAATTTAAATCTGGGTTGATGCAGAAGCACTTTCAAGAGAATTACATGGAAACTTCTCAGTTTCAGTACAGCAATTTTGTTGGAAAAATTTCAAACATTGGCGCTGTGAATTTCACTAAAGATGGTGAGTATCCGGTTGAATCTGTTGGAAAGTTGACAATGCACGGGGTGACAAAAGATATCACCGTACCAGGAAAAGTAATTGTTAAAGGTGGGAATGTAGTTTTGAAAGCAAATTTCAAAATCAAATGTTCAGATTATCAGATTAAAATTCCAGCTGCTAGTTCGGCATCGGTTTCTGATGATATCGATATTGCGGTAGATTGTGCTTTGGCGAAGTAATTTTAATTTTAATTGATAAAAATATGAAATTGAAACACTTCGGTTACTTGTTTTTTACCACCTTGGTTTTGCTCGCTTCGATGCAAGCATGTAGTCATGATACCTACAGCGACCCCAATGGTCCAATTTGTTTTGAAAGAGACATATTGCCAATTTTTAATTCTAAGTGCGCGAGCAGTGGATGCCATGATGCAAGCAGTAGGGCAGAAGGGTATGTTTTGGATTCCTATAAACATATCACAAAAAGTGGCATTTCTAAAGGTCGGCCCAATTCATCGGAATTGTATACCATTATCGTTGATGGCGAAATGCCGCCAAAAAGAAGTCCAAAACTGACCAATGATGAAGTGAATTTAATTCATGATTGGATTGCCGCAGGAGCGAAAAATGGTATCAATTGCGTTTCTCGTTGCGACAGTTCACAATTTACATTTTCTAAATCTATCTTACCGTTGATGAACAAGTATTGTGTAGGTTGTCATAGCGCTAGTAATCCATCGGCAGCTGTAGATGTTTCTTCTTATTCAGGTGTAAAAGCTTCAATTTCAAAAGGATTGATGAAATCTCTGGATCACACTGGATATTACCCCATGCCTAAAGGTGGAAGTAAATTGAGTGATTGTGAAATTAACCAAGTTAAAAATTGGATTAATGCAGGGGCCCTCAATAACTAATCAATGAAAAAGTCGGTTTTTATTACAGGCGCGTTGGTTTTTTTGATTTCAATCTCTGGTTGTTATTACGATAACAAAACTGAAATGTATGGCACTGCTGTCTGCGATACAGCCAATCCAACTTATACTGCGATAATTCAACCCATGATCAACCAGAATTGTATTGGATGTCACGGTAGCAGTAGTCCTTCCGGCGGTGTATCTTTAACGACCTATGCGCAGGTAATTGTGGTGGCGACGAAAGGGAATTTGGAGGGGACAATGAATCAAAGTGGCGGTTATGCTCTGATGCCCCCAGGCGGTAAATTATCCGCTTGTAAACTGAATCAAATGGCTAAATGGATTCGTAACGGAGCGCCTCAATAAAGTATGATAAAAAGTAAAATCACTGTATGGTTATTGGGTGTGATATTGGCGTTGGTTGCCAGTCCTCTCAAAGCCCAATACTTTCCGCCTGATGTGAGTTTGGGTAGGAAAAGTTTAAGAATTATCAATTTGCACGGTGTGGCGGGCTTGCCTAAAGGACAATCAGAAATGTTCATTCAGCATCGCTTTGGGAATTTTGGATCTGGGGCTTACAATTGGTATGGTTTAGATCAAAGTTACATGCGCTTGGGATTCGATTTTGGTTTGAGCAACCGCTTAACCACCGGTGTTTCGCGCAGTAGCATGAACAAAATTGCCGATGCATATTTTAAATACCAATTCAAAGGCAAGGCTACCGATAAAGCCAATACTGAAAATGTGATGGCAAGTTGGTATTCCAATATCAGCGTGAATACCCAAGCGAAGGCCAGCATTTCATCGGAACCCTTTTATTTTTCAAACCGATTGAGGTTTATCAATACGTTGATTATAAGTAAAAACGTAAACGATCGCCTGTTGTTGGCCGTTACGCCGAGTTTGGTACACGTGAACTTGGTTGATGCCGCTAATGAGTCGAACGATGTCGCTGTGATGGGTGCCTACGGCAGAATGAAATTTTCGAATCGATATGCCGTAACCGCGGAAATCCAAAAGCCGTTTTTGCAAAGAATGCCATCGCCCTCTGGAGCCTTGAAAGATGTTTCTGTACCACAAGATCCCTATTTGGGGTTAGGATTTGAGATTTTTACAGCCAAACATATGTTTCAGTTGAGTGTGAGCAACGCCCAATCCATGAATGAGGCATTTTTTACCACCCAAAGCAATGGTTCTTTTGAATTGAAAAATCTGCGTTTCGGTTTTAATATAGTGAGGAGATGGTGATCATGAACAACAAAACAATGACTGAAATGATCAAAAAAATGACGGTGGTATGCATCACCGGACTAATGTCGACGTCCATTTTCGCACAAGAAGATAGTAGTTTTTCTCTGTTCGATGAACCCAAGGCCCCGGTTGCTGAGAAGGTTCAATTTGCTTTTAAGACCACGAAAGTGGTGAATCTTCAGAGCTTGGAATTGATTGATGCGGGTGTTTTTGATTTCAAAATGAGCCATCGCTTTGGTGCTTTAAATAGTGGCGCAGCGAAATTCAACTCAGAGGATGCTGTGAATGCCTTCGGGCTGGATGTGGCCACAATCCGATTGGGTGGAGAATATGGAGTGAATGAAAACCTCATGGTGGGGTTGGGACGCTACAACGTAAAGTCGGAAAAAGGAGTGGATGCTTATGTGAAATATCGCCTCATGCACCAGACATCGGATAATAAAAAGCCAGTTTCAATCCTGTTGCTTGGCGCCGTGGATTATAAAAATACGCGATACAATAGAACCATAATTGGCATAAATGGACCCGTTTCCGTTCCCTGGGGAATCACAGGCAAACAACGTCTTTCGTTCGTAGGACAAGTGATCATCGGAAAAAAAGTGAACGACGATTTCTCTTGGGTGATTTCTCCCACTGTGGTTCGTTCGGGTTTGAATCAAGTTTACAATGGATCCACCGAATCTTTTGTGTCAACTGGCGCCCCTCAAACCCAAATTGCATTGGGCATGGGCTTCAGAAATAAATTG
>CANIZU010000064.1 GCA_947472115.1 Flavobacteriales bacterium
AAAAGCGGACAGATTCGTTTTGGATTGAGTGCGGTGAAGGGCGTGAGCGAAGTCGCGGTGAATGAAATTTTAAAGGAACGCGACGAGAAAGGTGTATTTAAGAGTTTGTTTGATCTATCCACTCGAGTTAACCTGAGATCGGTTGGTAAGCGAACGCTAGAATCGATGGCTAAGGCGGGTGTGTTTGATTTTGACCCTAGATATCACAGGGCTCAATATGTGAAGGAAGATTCTAATGGTGTAAACGGGATAGAATTGGCGGTAAGGTATGGCACTCGAATTCAGCATGAGCGCTTTACAGGTCAGATGGGTCTTTTTGGTGGTGGCGCGAACTTGGATAATGTAGAACCGAAGTTGCCTCAAGTAGACAAAATGACCTTGCTAGAGGAATTGAAAGAGGAAGAAGAGTTGGTAGGGGTATTTTTGAGCAAGCATCCTCTGGACGATTTCAAATTTGTATATGATAGTATTGTAACGCATTCGGTGAAGGAGTACAGGGAGAATCTTGAGAACAAGGCTCCGATTGTCTTCCAAATGATGGGAATTATTACCAGTGCTAAAGATTTTATGAGTCAGAAAGGCAATCCCTATGCTCGATTCAACTTTATGGATTACTCGGGAACGGTAGAGATTTCGATTTTTACCGATAAGTATTTGAAATTCAAGAACTTGATTGATAAGGATTATATTCTGTTGATTCAAGGTCAGACCGATTATTCCAAAACCAAGGACGAGATGCGATTGAATATCAACGCGATGCAGTTGGTTTCAGAGATTGATGCGATGGCTCTTTATAAGTCTGTGCATGTAGAAATGACTCCTTCTGATTTAGAGCAAGGCAAGCATCAAATCGTAAGTGATGTATTGAGTCAGTTTCCTGGGAAATGTCCGTTATATTTCAACTTTTACGATGCCGATGATAATATGACCGTGAGGATGGTTTCCAAAGCGGGATTAAATTTTGTTTCTGAGGTGAGGGAGATGCTGGACGAAATGGAAGTGAAATATGCCCCCAAATTGGATGAACGTTGGGTACCAGAAAGAAAAGATGAAAGTCGCCGGTTTTACAATAGCTAGAAATATCGTGAAGGCGGATTATCCTTTGAGGGAGGCTTTGCTTTCTGTGTTGCCGCTTTGCGATGATTTTGTGATTGCGTTGGGGGATTCTGATGATGGGACAAAGGAGTATTTGCAGGCGATGGAGGAGCCTAAAATCCGATTGTTCGATACGATTTGGGACGATAATAAACGAGTAGGCGGTGCTGTCTTGGCGGATGAAACCAACAAAGCTTTGGCCGGTGTCCCTGCTGATGCCGATTGGCTAGTATACATCCAAGCCGATGAGTGTTTACATGAAAAGTATCTGCCCGTAGTTAAGGCCGCCATGGAAAAGTATCTTCATGATGAGGAGGTAGATGCCTTGTTGTTTGATTATCTCCATTTTTATGGGAATTATTCCATGGTGGGCGATTCTCGTCGTTGGTATCGCAATGAAATCCGAATCATAAAAAATCATCGTAACATAATCAGCTGGAAAGATGCCCAAGGATTTAGGACAGCGGATGCAAAAAAGCTAAAAGTGGCTCACTGCGGGGCTTGTATTTACCATTACGGCTGGGTGAAGCATCCCAAATTTCAACAACAAAAACAGGCGCAGTTTCATCGGTTGTGGCACGACGATAAATATATGGCAGAGAAGGTGCTGAAATCAGAATCGTTCGATTATTCAAGCATCGATTCGTTAAAGCATTTTCATGGAACCCACCCAGAAGTGATGACGTTGAGAATTGAAGCCATGGATTGGAAGTTTGAGGTTGATCCAACAAAGAAGAATTTTGGTTTAAAAGCGAGCGTGTTATATTTTATTGAGAAGATGTTTGGATGGAGAGTAGGAGAGTACAAAAATTATCAATTGATCAGATGAACGAAAACAAGAGAGTGATTGTAATTGGAGCCGGTGCTTCAGGATATTTTGCGGCCATTCGCATCAAAGAATTATGTCCAACCGCCGAAGTGGTGATTATGGAAAAAACGGGCAAAACATTGACAAAGCTGCGCATTAGCGGTGGCGGTAGATGTAATGTAACGCATGATGTTACGGGCAATGCTCAATTGTTGGAACACTATCCTAGAGGTAAGAATTTCTTGAAAAAGGTCTTTTATCGTTGGGGTGTTCCTGAAACCCGCGATTGGTTTGAGAAAAATGGTGTTGAATTGAAGGTGGAAGAGGACGGACGTATTTTTCCCGTGAGCGACTCATCTGAAACCGTTGCACAATTACTTGAATGGCGGGCGAAAAAATTGGGTGTGGAACTAATGCTGAATTCATCCGTGGTTACCATTGTTCCTATGCCAAAAGACGGATTTTATCGTTGGCAAATCAATACCAATACTAGTGGAAGTGAGATGGCGACAGATGTTGTGATGGCTATGGGTGGATTTCCTAAATTGTCTCAATACAACATGATTGCTAGCTTAGGGGTTGAAATTGTAACGCCTGTTCCTTCATTATTTACCTTCAATATTAATGAAACTACTCTTCACGATTTACATGGTGTTTCAGTGGTGGATGCCAGAGTTAAATTGGTAGGGTATCCCGAGAGTTATAATGGTCCTTTGATGGTTACTCATTGGGGTATCAGCGGCCCCGCTGTTTTGAAAACGAGTGCTTGGGCGGCGCGATGGCTGAATGAAAAGGCTTATGTCAACACGGTTCTGGTCTCGTGGGTAAATCTATCTGAAGAGGAATTGAGGCAGCAATTGAATGAAAATATCCGTTCAAATCCCAAGAAAATGATTTCGAATTTGGGGTTGGATGGTGTGCCTAAACGACTATGGGATTTTATCATAAGTAGAGCCGAAACGCCGGTGAACAAGCAGAGCGCCGACTTGAGTAAATACGAATTCAATAAAATTGTTGAGAATGTGATTCGAATGCCTTTTGAAGTGGATGGCAAAACAACGTTTAAGGAGGAGTTTGTTACAGCGGGTGGGATATCGCTTACTTCGGTAGATTCCAATACGATGGCAATTAAATCTCAGCAAGGATTGTATGCGACTGGTGAGGTGCTTGATATAGACGGTGTCACCGGGGGGTTTAATTTTCAAGCAGCATGGTCAACAGCGGCAATTCTGGCAGAGGCCATCGCTAAGCAATAGTCAATTCTCGACAGCAAAGAAATCGTAGATAAAGTATTATTCTTTATCGGTGAATTTATACCCTAAACCACGGTGACTTAAAAAGTACCGAGGGTTTTTAATATCGGATTCAAAGTACTTTCTAAATGCCAAAATAAAATTGTCGATCGTTCTAGTGCTTGGAAAGACTGTATAACCCCAAACAGTTTTTAGAATTTCTTCACGCGTTACAACTTGTTCTTTGCGTTCAACCAGCAATCGCAGAAGCTGAGCTTCTTTTTTTGTTAGTTTGAATTCACCATCAACGCCTATTGCTTTGTATGTATTGAAATCGACATGGTTTTTTCCAAATTGGAATTCCATGAAATTTATAGTAGCGTCTTCGCGATGCGCGCGCATGAATATTTTTTGAACACGCAGCAACAGTTCTTCTAACTCAAAAGGTTTGCTCATATAATCATCAGCTCCTGCCTTTAAACCATTGATTCTGTCTTGAGCCGTATTACCGGCAGAAAGGATCATTATTGGAATATTGTTGCTTGAGAGCCTAATGTGGTGAGTGGCAGTGAGTCCATCCATACTAGGCATCATTATATCCATGATAATCATGTCGAAACTCTCCGTCTTAATCTTGTTGATGGCAACAGCGCCATGCGGAGCCAAAGTGACACGGTATCCCTCGGCTTCTAAATTGATTTTCAACAATTCGGCGAGATCTATTTCATCCTCGACGACTAAAATGCGGTAATTGCTCATTCCATTCTGAAGTCGCTAGTGTTAATGTTAATTACAAAAGTTGAACCTTTCGGATTGTTTGCTTGGACTTCGATGCGGGCATCATGGAGTTTGAGTATTTGTTTAACCAAATACAATCCTAGTCCAGATCCTTGACGACTGCGTGTCATTTCATTTCCCACTCGATAGAACTTTTCAAAAATCCTAGTTCGCTCTATCATAGGTATGCCGATGCCTTGGTCTGAAATCAGAATTTGGCAATGTTCATTATTTATGATTGAGCTCACGATTACATTAACGCCATTTGGTTCACTATATTTTATAGAGTTAGTGAATAAATTTATAAATGCGATTTTCATCATGTAACTATCGCAGTAAATTAAAAAATTCGAAGGTATTACTAAACTAATTTTTAGTATTTGCTCATCTGTGAATTGACAGTCCACCAAAGCACTTTGTATTAGATCACTACAGGGCTCCCATTTTTTCTGTGCAACGGGCAAGCTGTTTTCGAATTGTGTGGCCAAAAGCACCCTTTCCATCATGCCCGAAAGTCTGTCGATGTTCTTCTTTGAAATCTCCAATACACGATCTTGCGCCTCAATGTTTTTGTTGCGAATTACGGTCTCAATGGCCAGTTTTGCTGCTGCGATTGGCGTTTTTAATTCATGAGTTACCGCCATCATAAAGTTTGTCTTTTGGAGGTTGAATCTTAAAATCCGATCGATATAAATGTACATTGCCAAAATGATGATTAGGGTAATTAATCCTATAACAACCCCTTCACCCAGCCACGCCGTGGATTTGCGATCCAATCGAAGGTCCAATGATTTTAATACTTCTGGTTTGATTGAAATTTGAACTGTAGCAACGTTTTTTAAGGTGTCGTGGGTGATGATGGTTTTGAAATCATGATAATTATTATTAACAAATAATGTAATTCTCTCATTGAATAATTTAAATTCATTTTTGGAAACAATTTTACTTAAAAAATATTTTTTTTCATGATGATATTCTACGTCAAACTCCGAGGCTATATCCTCTATGCAAATGCGCTGTTCAGAGCTTAGGATTTTCTGCTCCATAAGAAATTCCGTTTCGCTGTATTTTAGCAATGAGAAAGTCCACCAACCCAAAGCGGCAATCATATAACTAGCAATAAAGATAGCGATTCCAGTAAGTATTTTTCTTTGCGACATGATCTTTGGATTTATAAGTTATGGGCTTGTAATACACAAAGTTCGTATTATTCGTGCTAAGATTTTATCTTGCGTGGATATCATTGTTTTTTCCCGCAGTGATGTGAAAATATGAAACCCATACAGGAAATCATTTTAGAATTTCAAAACGCAATTCCAGGTCTTGAATTGATTTCAAATTCCCTCGATATGAAGGAATATGGTTCTGATTATACAGAAGATCTGTACTTTCCACCGGCCATTGTTTGTTTTCCGCGTTCTACGGAAGAAATTTCATTACTGCTCAAAATTTGTAATCAGCATTTATTCCCGGTGTATACTCGAGGTGCGGGCACAGGTTTGTCGGGCGCTTGTTTGCCTTTTCAGAATGGGTTGGTTTTGAGTACAAAAAAGTTGAATAAAATATTGGATATCGACACCAAGAATTTAACTGTAACTGTTGAGTCAGGGGTTGTGAATGCCATAATTAAGGAAGCTGTGGAAGCCCATGGGTTATATTATCCGCCAGATCCCGCCTCTCAGGGTAGTTGCTCTATTGGGGGGAATTTGGCTCACGGCGCGGGGGGACCCCGCGCCGTGAAGTACGGAATTACGCGCGACTATGTTTTGAATTTGGAGGTGGTTTTACCCACTGGGGATATCATTTGGACCGGTGCCAATACCCTGAAAAACTCTACGGGATTTTCTCTAACACAATTAATGGTTGGCAGTGAGGGAATGCTGGGCGTCATCACAAAAGCAGTCTTGAAATTAATCCCAAAACCAACACAAGAGTTATTGTTGCTCGCAGCATTTTCAAACCTCGAAGATTGTGCTTCCGCTGTGAATGCCGTATTGTTATCGAAATTTAAGCCCTGCGCCATCGAGCTGATGGAGAAATCAGGCATTGAGATTTCGATGAGGGCAACTCAAACTCCTTTTCCAACCCATGAATCCGCCGAAGCCTATCTACTTTTTGCCTTTGATGGATTTGAAGGCGAAGATCTTTTTGAGCAAGCAGAAGGGATATATGAAATATTGGATGGATTTAATGCCATCGAAATTTTGCCTTCACCCAATGCTGATGTTGCTGCCCAATGGTGGAAAGTGCGCCGCTCCATTGGCGAAACAGTAAAACAAATTTCCCCATACAAGGAAGAAGATACCGTTGTGCCTCGCTCCGAAATGCCTATGCTGTTGAGAAAGGTCAAAGAAATTGGGTCTAGATACGGATTTCAATCTGTCTGCTACGGACATGCCGGCGACGGTAATTTGCATGTCAATATTCTCAAAAACAACCTAACCGATGAGCAATGGAAAGTAGAAATCCCCAAAGCAATTGTCGAAATTTTTGAATATTGCAAACAAGTGGGTGGTACCATTTCCGGTGAACATGGAATTGGGCTCGTACAAAAAGATTACCTCCCCATTGTATTTGGAGAGACGCATTTTAAACTAATGCACGGAATCAAAAATACGTTCGACCCCAATCATATTCTAAATCCAGGGAAATGGCTTAATTAATCGATGGTGCGAATTGCATTGTTTGAAAAGGCGACGGGTTTTTCGGCGAATAGAATTTTCGTTTTTGCCCAGGTTGACCTAAACAATTCTGAATGTCGATAAGCATCCAAAGCCTCCTCATTTTCCCAAATGCTAAAGGTGCTCATTTGAAAGGGCTTGTCGGTTGTTTGAAGTAACGTTAAACCCAGACACCCTGGGAAATTTCTAATATGAATTTTTGACGCATCAAACACTTCCAAAAACGAATCAATTTCGTCTTCTCTGAATGTCATTGTAACGATGCGGTGAATCATGGCGCAAATTCGAGTAAAATATTTCTTCCTTCAGTCAAACTCAAATATTGGACGGCTGAACCCGCATTTACAGCCACTTGCATTATGTCACCATATCCAAATAAACAAAGTTCCATGCCTTCCATCACGTCGTTATAGCCGTTACTCAGTTGCTTGATTTCCATTGAATGACTGATTCTGAGTCTGAATGCCCTGCCTTGACCTACTTCCTCAAAGGTTCTCCGATTGATATTCAAATAGGCGTTTCCGTAATAGTCGTTATACAGCACGGTGAGATTCATTACGTTGTTTGAAAGGGTAGGCGTTGGCGGTGCTGATCGAACCATCATTTCCTTAATCTCAAAAACGCCATCAACTTCGAAATTCGAATCCATTAACCTTTGCAACGCAGGGATATAAATCTGAGACATTGCATCGGTGACTTGGTAGCCACTTGGATTGATGTTATAATAGACGATATCGTCGTTGTTGAAGTAAAGTGGTAACAATCCATTGTCGGGCGCAAGGAAAAATGACCCATTCCATTTTGCCAATACAAATCTTGGTGCCATTCTACTCATAGTTCCAACGCGACAAATATGGATACTTCCTTCAGGGAACTCGGGTACAACCAGCTGTAAGAAAACGGACTGACCTAGAATATGTCCTTTTTTGAATGGCTGAGGACTGATGATGGCTTTGTTATCGGGGAAATATCTGGCCAATCGAGCTTGGGTTACAGTATAATCTGGGGATTCAACACTAAAATCGCAAAGCACATGTATAATGGCAGTGGAGTTTAGGTTCTGTGAATTCATGATTTAGGAAATATTTGCAGGTTTCGATTCCGCGGAATCTTATGCAAATATATAAACAGACCGTGCGTGGTTGAATCGATCTCAATAAATAGATTGATTATTTGCAGCAACTTTTACCGCCGCTTTTACCTTGAAGAGGTGTTGCCTTATAGCCTGTTTTTTCAATTTCACCTTTTCCTTCTACCAATCTGATGATTTGGTCCATTCCTACGTTCTTGAAAATTTGCTTGTTTTTAGGGTTTCCATGCCAACAAACTTCAATGCTTTCTATTTTCGATGCTTTGCCTAATCCGGCTTCTAATTGTATGCTATTGGCACCAAATGACCCACCTGATCCAACTACGTGGTAATAAGATTGTGAACCAGCGGGTGTTGAAACGGTGATCTTTACTTTGCTATTTTGTGCATCACGTGAACCTTTGGTTCCCTGTAATTGCAAGGTTATCCAATGGTTGACGTGGTTTGGGTTGGCAAACAATGCGTTATGGGCATTATCGCCCTCTACAGCACCTCCCAAGGTTGTGTAAATATCTTGATCGCCGTCATTGTCCAAATCACCAAAAGCAATCCCATGTCCTTTTTGTAAATGCGCCATTCCCGATGAATGCGTAATCTCTGCAAATCTCTTTCCTTCCATGTTCTTGAAAACCCTATTTGGCACCAATGAAGTGAATTCAAAAGCCCCAGTTCCTGCGTAAATATCTAACCAGCCATCGTTGTCGATGTCGCCAAAACTGAATCCCATTGCAAATGTTTGTTTCCAAAGATTCATCTCTTTACTTACATCGGTAAAGGTTTCGTTTCCGTTGTTTTTGAAAAGTCGTGATTTTTCAGCGTTGCTGGGCTTTCCAAGTATTTCTAACGCTGCTTCTTCACCTACATGCGATAACTTCTCGGCAGGAAATGAGGTGCAGAAAATATCCTCTAATCCGTCATTATTATAGTCAAATACAATGGCAGGGAAACTCTGTTTAGGCAATGTAACCCCCGCTTTATCGGCGATGTTCTCAAATTTGAATTTCTTTGAATTCCCAATTCTGCCTCGGTTCATGAATAATTTATTGTCGTAGTTCAAACAAGAGATGAATAAGTCTTGCAGACCATCGTTATTGAAATCAGACCAAATTGCGGCCTTTGCATATCCAAAATTTCCGGCCAAGCCCCATTCCTTAGCCACATTTGAAAATGTTTCGTTGCCGTTGTTGATATATAACTCACAAGGATATTGATTGTCGTTATTGTTTTCGTTGGCAATAAAAAAATCAAGCAATCCATCGTTATTG
>CANIZU010000065.1 GCA_947472115.1 Flavobacteriales bacterium
ATGACAATCGAAGGCAAGATGGTAAGCACAAGCACCACTGCCAACGAAGGTGTGATGACATTGAACACTGGCGACATGAGCAACGGCGTATACTTAGTACAAGTTATGTCGGGCAACAAGCAAGTAACTCGCAAGATTACAGTTCAGAAGTAATCGCTAGAGCAAACGGGGTGGGGTAGAGATACCGCTCACTGTTAAATACAACATTAAAATTTAGAGAGGGCCGCCCAATGGGCAGCCCTCTCTTTTTGATTTGGTTTTGAATTGTAATTCATACCCGAGTGAAGAATCAAACTAGACCTGCAATAAATATGATCTAGTATTCAGGATGCTGATGTGGATTGGTGAAATTGAATAAATCTGGTGAAATGAGGTGTCGCGAATCCCCTTACGTAACTGGAAGGCTTGCCAATAGTCATGACCCATGAAAATACTCCGATAATTCATCGAAAGTCACTCTGGGAATTAAGCAGTTCTAATCTGAATTATTTACCAAGTAGATACTCCTGCTTTAATAAGCTGCAGATTTTGTATCGCTCGTCTTTTGTATCGTTGTACATCGCCTCAAGGACTTCGTAAACGTTTTGCAGACCCATCGCATCGCACCATTCAAAAGGCCCTTTGGGATAGTTGGTGCCCAATCGCATCGCTTGATTAATATCTTCCCGATTTGCCGTGCCTTCTTGCACCGTGTAATAGGCTTCGTTGATGATCATGCAAATTACGCGGGGAGTGATTAATCCGACCCGACTTCCCACCACTTCGATATTTGGATAACCCAATAAATCAGCGATGTCTCTCAATGTTGATTCTGATAATTGATAGGGGTTGGTGCACTCTAATGTATTGCGCTCCAAAAATGTTGGTAGCGAATTGATGCCGATGCCTTTCCAGTCTTCAGGGATATTTAGACCAACTACAGCGGACTCCAAAGTGCATTTCACCGCACCCAAAACAAAGGTGGTGTTTGTATTTGTTAAATAGTCCTGTAAACGATAGGAGTTGTCGTCAAAATCCAAATCCAGAAACACATCGTAATGTTCATGGCCTTCATTATCTTGCACCCATGAATAGGTCGATGAAGGGGTTTCTTTGTTCTCCCATGCGTTTCGTTTGGTTGGGCTTGCCAATATTCCTATTTTCATGCAGTCACAAAATTACATCAAACCTTAATAACATGCGAGAAATCATTTACACCGAAAATGCACCCAAGCCCATTGGTCCATACAGTCAGGCCGTTCGAGTTGGCGATACCTATTATTTTTCCGGACAAATCGGATTGGATCCAGTCACTGGTAATTTCGATAGTGAAACGGATGTGGATTTGCAATCAAAACGTGTGATGCAGAATATCGAAGCATTGCTCACGGCCTCAGGTCTTACTTGGGATAACGTGGTTAAATCATCGATTTTCTTAAAGGATATGAACGATTTTCCTAAGGTAAACGCGATCTACGGAAGTCATTTTGCCCAAGGGAAGTACCCTGCCCGAGAAACTGTGCAAGTGAGCCGTCTGCCCAAGGATGCCTTGGTAGAGATTTCGGTAATTTGCGTGAAATAAACTTCAGAGGGGGACCATCCTCAACCGTTATTGTTTGATGATTTGCCGCGTGGTTGTTTGGCCATTGACGTTTACGACTTGAAGGAAGTAGGTTCCGTTTGATAATTCGCTGATATCCACCAACGGATTTTCTGTCGATACATCGCCTTTTGTTATCGTTTTTCCGGTCATATCAAAAATCTGATAAGCACTTTGGCTTTGAATATTTTCGATTCGAATGCGGTTGCTACTGGGGTTGGGATACAACTTCAACGATTGTGCTTCTGGTTTGATGACTGCACTGATATTCTTCAGCGCCGAGTTGTCGATGACCATGCTTTCATCGCCCGGCATATAGGTGGTGAGCCAGAAATACACCAGCATCATTTCGTCTTTGGTGCCTTCTCCCAATGAAACGGCTTGTGGCGGCGTGTTTGGATTGTTCAGGTTTTGCGCGGTGTTATCGTAATAGGCCTCGCCCCACATCGTACTGCCTTTTTCGACTATCGTGGGTGTGCGCAAAACGTAAGTTCGCTGCCAGTGAAAGTCCCAATTGGGTATATCGACGAATGGAATGGTATCTTTTCCATTGACGTTATAGGCTTTGATGGATTTGCCAATCAAGTGCATGTGAGGAGCAACCGCGAATACGCTCAATTTGAAGTTGAGTAGTGTTTTGGAATAGAAAGTTTTGGTTTGATCCGCTGGAATGTAGAGTGGCCCGTTCGTAAGGGAAGAGTTGTTGTGATTGATGCCAGGCGTGATGATCATGGGTCTTAATGAGCCCGTATTGAGTTTGATCAATACTTTGGTGCTGTCGAGTTGATTTTGGATGCCAGCAGGGTAGTGGACTTGAATGATGATGTTTGAATTTTTAAGGATGCGTGCGCCAAATCCACTGGGAAATTGATAAGGCTCCTGACCGGGAACGTAAACGCCAATGAGCTGTGAAGTATTAGATCCGGTCCCGCCAAATGCCAAATAACCGGGGGCGGGGTCGGCCTTGTCTTTATTGACGGGAATTTGACTTGTGTCCTGAAATACCAATACATGGTGAACGATTTGGCGGTTACCAGGAACGACTTCGATGGCGGTGACAAACTGATCGGTGGAAATTCCGGTGGGTAATACGAAACATCGATATTCATCGCTGCTGGTGTTTACCGTATAGTTTGGCATTTTTAATTTGAGGTCGGGATTGGTAGTTACGGCGCTCGTATTTGGTTTGGGATCCGCCGGGGCTTTGGATATGTCCCCAGATTTGGATCCTTGCGCAACCCAATCTTGTAGTGTTTTTATTTCTTCTACGCTCAAAATTCTTTCGTGGGCATAGCGTTTATAATTTGAATTTGCTGGCCATGGCGGCATTCTGCGTTTTTGGGTGGCATCTGCGATTCCATTTGCATTTGCGGCGGCGTTAGAATATCCAATCAATGAAAAGGGTGCGATGCCGCCGCTGATATGACAATTGGTACAGCTGTTATAAAGTATCGGGGCAACGTGTTCTGCCCAGGTGGTTTGTGCTATCGTAGCGGAGCGGATTCCTAGGGTTAGGATAAAAATAAAAATGATCTTTTTCATCGTTTGGGTTTGACGTTTTTGCCTTGTTTTTCTTTCGCAGAATATCCTTCAAAAGACGAATTTAATTCTAAATGGTTTAAGGTGGTGCGAAAATGACTTTGAGCGATTAATTTTGTAGATACCTATGGAAGAAAATCAAGAACAACAGCCCGGCTTGGATATCGAATTAACAGAAGAAATTGCCGAAGGGATTTACAGCAATTTTGCTATCATTACTCATTCTCAAACGGAGTTTATCATTGATTTTGTTCGCATGATGCCTGGAATTCCCAAGGGTAAGGTGAAGAGTCGTATCATACTAGCCCCGCAACATGCCAAGAGATTGATCATGGCTTTGGGCGATAATTTGGGTAAGTACGAAGATCATTTTGGAGAAATCACATTGGAAGAGGGTAGTGGATTGCCTCCCCATACTGTTCCTTTTGGCTTTGGAGGTCCTACGGGTCAAGCCTAATTTATTATGGCAATACGATTCGAAAAGCGAAAGCAAGACTTGGCCTCTTTGCACGAATTTACTCGGCGGATGGTTTGGTTTGTGCTTTTTGGATTTTCGTTTATTGCATTGTCGCTGTGGGCTGGAGCAATTGGATACCGACATTTCGCGCATTTGGGATGGGTGGATGCCTTTTACAATGCGTCGATGATTTTGACAGGCATGGGGCCGGTGGCCGTTTTGACTTCGGATGATGCTAAGATTTTTGCCACTGCGTACTCCATTTACAGTGGGGTTGCATTTTTGACATCGGTGGGTGTGATGTTTGCGCCGTTAGTTCACCGTTTGTTTCATCGTTTACATATTGATATAGAATAATTTATGAATACTTCATTGAAAGAAAGATTAGAAGCCGCGTATGCAGCTCAACAAAGTAGAACGTATTTCGCCGCTTGGCCTGAATCCCCTCGTGCGTATGCCGAAGATGGAATGGCGCAAGGATTATTGGCTTTTCAATCGCTACTGACCCAGAATTTTACCGAATTGTTACAAGAAGGAAGTCAAGGTTGGGTGGGCGACGAGGTAAGTCCTTATATGATGACGGGTTTGGGTGTTCAATATCCAAAATTTGCTCCGGAGGTGTTGATTGCCAATGCGAAATCGGCGCAAAAGGTTTGGTCAAAAACTTCAGCTGATATCCGTGCCGCGGTTTTGTTGGATGCTTTGGACCGTGTGGCATTACGATTTTTTGAGATTGCTTATGCTACGATGCATACCACAGGACAGAGTTTTATGATGAGTTTTCAGGCAAGTGGGCCTCATGCGAACGATAGGGCTTTGGAGGTGTTGTCGATGGCGTATCACGAGTTGAATCGTTTTCCTAGCGATGTGACCTGGGTCAAGAATATGGGGAAGTTCGATCTTACGTTGCAGAAAAATTACAAGGCGATTCCTAAGGGTGTTGCATTGGTGATCGGTTGTTCTACATTCCCTACTTGGAATACGGTTCCAGGGTTGTTTGGTAGCTTGATGACAGGTAACGCGAGTATCGTGAAGCCTCACCCTAAGAGTGTTTTGCCAATCGCAATTGTTGTCGCCGAAATACAAAAAGCGCTCGTAGCTGCTGGATTGCCTGCTTCTGTGGTTCAACTGGGAGTGGATACTTTGGATCATCCAATCACGAAGGAATTGGCTGAAAATACTGCGGTTAAATTGATTGATTATACCGGTGGGTCGGCTTTTGGCGATTACATCGAATCATTGCAAGGCAAAACGGTATTTACGGAAAAGGCGGGTGTGAACTCGGTGATTTTGGATAGTGTTGCAGATGCGAGCGCGGTGTTTGGCAATTTGGCGTTTGCTGCGAGTTTGTATAGCGGTCAGATGTGCACTGCGCCCCAGAACATCTTTGTTTCGGCTGAGGGTGTTAATACGGCTGAGGGGATATTGAGTTACGACGATGTTGTTGCGGGAATTGCAAATGCGGTAAAAGGTTTGGCAGAAAATCCCAAAATGGGAGCGGGGACTTTGGGTGCGATTCAGAACGATATTACTTCCACAAGGGTTAAATCGGTGGAAGCTGCGGCGGGATCATCCGTTGCATTGGCATCTATGAATATTGTAAACCCAGAATTTCCTGATGCTAGGACGGCATCCCCAACTGTGATCGCGGTGGATGCTGCGGATATGAAATCTTGGAAGCATGAGTGTTTTGGCCCGATTGTATTTGTGGTAAAGACTGAAAGTGCGGCGCATAGTTTGGCGTTGACTTCGGATTCTGCTGCGGAATTGGGTGCCATTACTTGCTCTTGCTATAGTACTGATAACGATTTTATGGTTGAAGTTGAGGATGCGATGAATGAAGTATTCACACCCGTGAGTTTCAATTTTACTGGAGCGGCATTTGTGAATCAGCACGCGGCGTTTAGTGATTTTCACGTAACGGGTGGTAATCCAAGTGGAAATGCTTCTTTCACAGATTCTCAATATGTGAACCGCCGATTTGTTTGGGTGGGGAATCGTAAAATGGCATAAGGATATTTTTTGCTCGTAATTGTAGTGGCGCCGAACCCGGTGATTTGATTCTGTTGCTGGCATCTTCTATTCTCATCCTATTAATACTTTGAATATCTGCCCTAGGGTACTTTAGGATCAAGGGTTAGTCAAAAAGGAAAGGGAGCGCAAATGCGCTCCCTTTCCTTTTTTTCGATTGACTCCGTTACCGAGAATATCTTCACGGCTGGGTAGAATCCTTAATTACTTTTTGGCAGTCAAATTGATGGTCAATGTGATGTCTTTGCTCACAACGCCATTCTTTAATTTCTTTTGAGCAGCTTCGGCCAAAGTCATATTCTCTTTGTCGTAGTTGATGCCCCAATCCAAGCGGTTGATAACCACTTTTCCAGTTGCAGTTACAGTTTCACCCACAGTCACTTTTGCTGGGAAAGAAATGTTCTTAGTAGAATCTTTGATAGTAAGGTTACCGCTGATGAAATGGGTGTTATCGCCTTCGGCTTTTACTTCACAAGCGGTGATTTCAAACTTCGCAGTTGCATATTTTGCAGTGTTGAAGAAGTCCTCTGCTGCGAAATGACCGTGCAATTTGGTCAAGTATGCCGCTGGCAATGAATCTGTGCACTTGATAGACGCCATGTCGATGACAAATGAACCGGCAGTGATGTTTCCACCTGCAATGCTCAAACTACCTTCTGTGATGTTGATGGTACCATTGTGGTCGCCAGTTCCAACAGCATGAGTTCCGAACCAAACCACGTTGCTCGCTGCGGCATCTATAGTGTAAGTGCTAGCACTAGAATCTGCCGATGCTACTGAATCTGCACCAGACGCTTCTGATGCATTGCTGCCGCATGAACCCAATGTCAATGCGATTGCAGCCATTCCAAAAAGAATTGTATTTTTTTTCATGTTTATATTTGTTGCAACAAATGTAGTGTTGAATGATGGAATTTTTAAATCCGAATTGAAAATAATGAAAATCTTATTTTCCTGGTTTCCAAATAATTTCAATCCCACCGTTCTGATGATCTAGGAATCGGGCCAGAGTGAAAAGGTAATCACTCAATCGGTTGAGATATTTCACAACAAATGCCGGAACATCTTCGATATCACTCAATTGCACCACCAATCGCTCCGCTCTCCTACAAACGCATCGTGCGACATGGGCTTGTGCACCTTGAATTGAGCCACCGGGTAAGATGAAATTCTTTAATTCAGGTAACACTGCTGTTAGGCGATCGATTTCTGATTCCAAACGACCTATTTTATCTTCACCTAATTCGGGGAGGGTTAGATTCGCGCTGGCAGCAGAAGCCAAGAATGACCCAATTGTAAATAGGTCGTTTTGTACTTCAGCCAATAGTATTTCTTCCTTTTCACCTTTCACGTGACATCGAATCATACCAATATGACTGTTTAGTTCATCTACTGTGCCGTAACTCTCCACTCGGATGTGGTGTTTAGATACTCGTTCGCCACCGATTAATCCGGTTTTCCCATCATCGCCTGCTTTTGTATAAATCTTAAATCCCATGATTGTAGTTAAAGGTACAAATTAACTCTCCTTTTGTTTTGAATTATGAATTTAATTGAACCCGTAATACCCAAGCGACAGTTAGGATTCCTTATCAGTCCATATGTAAATTGAATCAATGCAAGTTATGATCGCTCAGAACTTTGAATGTTTTCTTGGCATTCGCATTTTCATAAATCACGCGGTAAACGGCATCGGCAATTGGCAATTGTAAGTCGCGCTTGGCACTTTTGTTAAATATCAAATTGGAAGCATAATAACCCTCCGCAACCATATTCATTTCCAACTGTGCGGCCTTTACGCTGTATCCTTTGCCTAGCATATTGCCAAAGGTTCTATTTCTGCTGAACTGAGAATAGCACGTCACCAATAGATCACCCAAATAGGCAGCTTCATCTACATCTCTGTCCGATGGGTCAATGGCTTGCAGAAATACCTTCATTTCCCGAATCGCACAACTTGTATACAACGCCAAAAAGTTGTCGCCATATCCCAATCCATGTGCAATCCCAGCCCCGATGGCGTAAATATTTTTCATTACCGCAGAATACTCGGCACCAATTAAATCGGCGCTGCACCAAACGCGAATGAATTCTCCTTCGAGATATCCTTTAACCAACTGCGCGACATCCAGCGTGTTTGCAGCAACGGTTAAATAAGAGAGTTTTTCGGCGGCTACTTCTTCGGCATGACATGGACCGGTAATGATAGCCACTTGGTCTGTAGGTATCCCGTGATTTTTTTCAAGGTATTTAGCCATTACCAAGTTGGTATTGGGTTCAATGCCTTTGATTGCCGAAACGTAAATATTCTCCGTGGGTAAAACTACCCCATGTAAACTTTGATGAATAAAGGCGGATGGAACGGCTAAAATGATAATCCCACACTGATTCAATACAAACTGTAAATCATTACTAACGATAACCTTCTCTGAATGGATTTCAACACTGCTCAGATAATCCGGGTTGTGCAAGTGCGTTTGAATGTAGTTTGCCTTCTCAGGGTTTCGAATCCACCAATGCACGGTATGACCCGCATCGGAAATCATTTTTATCAATGCAGTAGCCCAGCTACCGCTACCTATGATGCCGATGGATTTTTTTTCAGTGTGCATGGTTTATTGTTGAAGTTGATTTTCAGCGAACAACTGCAAAAATACGATAGGATCAACAAATCCGTTCTAAAACGAATTGAACGCTCTTGTTGATTTACTTTATGATTTGAGTTGCGTGGTTTTTTGTATCCACCTTCTCAATGATTTCAGCCAAGTTTCCTTGTTCATCAATCACAAATGTTGTTCTTGCGATTCCCATATACTTCCTGCCGTACATGCTCTTCTCTACCCAAACGCCATAAGCCAAAGCTACCGCATTGTCGGTGTCAGCTAACAAATCAAAAGGCAAGTTGTATTTGTCGATGAATTTCTGGTGCTTGGCTTCGGTATCTGGACTCACACCCAAAATAGAATATCCTTTCGCGATTAAGTCTTGGTAATTGTCGCGAAGACTGCAAGCCTCAGCAGTACATCCAGGTGTGTCGTCCTTTGGGTAAAAATACAATACCAATTTTTTGCCTGTAAAATGGCCTATCGACAATGTTTCGCCTTTCTGGTTATTTGCAGAAAAGTCAGGGGCGGGGGATCCGATTTGTAAATTCATGATGGTTTAACAATTTTAATTCAATAGCGTTTTTTTGAGGTTGCAAATTTCAGGCAAGTATTGTGACGAAAATCGCAAGTGTAAAATTAGGAGTTATAATTTTTCCAAAATAAAATTTGTCATTCTGCGATACAAATGGAAACTAGCAGCCCTATCACCAATGCCATGGTTGCGATTTGG
>CANIZU010000066.1 GCA_947472115.1 Flavobacteriales bacterium
GACCCTCAAGACCGGATGATGCTCGATAATAAGGGGGGAGATTTCAACTTCTACCAACCGCAGAGTGTTACCGTCCAAAGCAAGATGAATGCCGGATCGCCTTTCACAGAAGACAACGGCTGGAACTCAGGCTTCACGCCAAATATCACAGAAGATTTTTAACGAACTTTATTCATTAAACAGAAAGGGCCAACGATCGTCGGCCCTTTCCTGTATTTGAAAATTTCTCCTAATCAATCTTTCCTCGGCAACTTCACCGCAAACACCCGCTCTTTTTTATCGGCAGTAAATCCCTCAATGGTGATCGCGCCCGACAGCGACTTCAACAAACTGCTGGCTCCTTTTGCAGAATAAACCGGCTCGTTGTTGATATGCGTAATCACAAAACCAGACGGAATTCCTGCGTCCTTGAACAATCCTTTGTCTAAGGCCGTCACCTTCACGCCCGACTTCACGCCCAAAGCAAGTTTCTCTTCCCGAGTAACATTGTCCATCTTCATTCCCAGATAAGCATCGCTCACTTCATTCTCAGCGACCTCCAACTTGGTCTTGCCATCGGCATTTAACAATGTCGCCTCGATATCCATCAAAGCACTCTTGCGCCTCACCGTAATCACCACCTTATCTCCTGGACGGTATTTCCCCACCTCTTCTTGCAACCTCGACGAAGTATTCACTTCGATACCGGCCACCTTCAAAATCACATCGCCTTTTTTGATGCCCGCCTTCTCACCCGCTCCGTTCTCCACCACCTCGGCCACATAAACACCCTTCAAGTCCTTCAACCCCTGCGCGTCCGCCAACTCCTGACTAATTTCTTGAATCGATACGCCCAACAACGCCCTTTGCACCTTGCCATACTTCATGATATCGTTCACCACTTTCTTCACCAAATTCACCGGTACCGCAAACCCATACCCCGCATAACTCCCTGTTTCTGATGCAATTGCCGTATTAATCCCCACCAATTCACCCGCCGTATTTACCAACGCCCCCCCAGAGTTTCCCGGGTTGATGGCCGCATCGGTCTGAATAAAATTCTCAATCGCATATTTGTTCCCCTTGCTCCTCAATAAATCAATATTCCGGCCCATCGCACTCACAATTCCCAATGTCACCGTGCTGTTTAAATTAAATGGATTTCCAACCGCAACCACCCACTGCCCCACTTTCACCTCGTCCGAATTGCCCAATTTCAAAAACGGCAACCCCTTTTCCCCGATGCGCAACAAAGCGATGTCCGTATTAGGATCCGTCCCAACCAACTCCGCCACATACGTTCTCTTATCGTTCAAAACCACTTCGATTTTCGATGCGCCGTCAATCACGTGGTTGTTTGTCACCACAAAACCATCATCGCTCAAAATCACACCTGAGCCACTGGCCTGACGTGGACCTTGCTGCTGAAACTCCATTCCTGGACCCCCGCGAAAAAACTCAAACGGATCAACCGGCATTTGCTGCTGTCGATTCCCCTCACCCATGGCATTGCCACCAGAAATGGTCGATTTGATATGAACAACTGCAGGATTTGCAATTTCCGACACTCCTGTGAAATCGAAAGCGGGAACTGCATTTAAACTTGCGTATCTGGCCAACTGACCAGAAGCGTTTTGTTTTGCTTCGATAGTTGTAGCTTGATTAGAGGCAACAACCATGTAACCACCCAAACTGGCAACGCCACCGGCCACACCAGCCAAAACGAGGGTGAAAATTTTGTGTTTGTCTAATAACTGTTTCATGTGCGTTCTTGAATCAAATTTTGTACCGAATTTTAACGCAGTTTAGGTGTAGTTCGTTTACTTTGTACTACGAAGGATTTACCTTTATCGATGAAAGCGTATTAAGCCCCCGTGCAATGCCAAATCAAACCCGAAAAGACACCGAAATTGTTGCGCGCATCCATGAAGGAGACCGCGAGGTGTTGATCGATTTGTATAAGCAATACGAGGCCATGATTTCTAACCACGTACTACAAAATTCCGGCAATGAGGATGACGCGAAAGACGTTCTGCAGGATACGCTCGTCGCGCTGTGGCAAAATGTCAGAAAGCCGCATTTCGAACTGACAGTTCAACTGTCAACCTATCTCTTCGCAATTGCAAAAAACACCTGGCTCAAACAGTTAGACAAGCGAAAGCGAATGAAAGGTGAAAACTATATTACCGGGAAAGAAATCGCCGAATCTGCCAATGTGGGTCAACAAATGGACTACAGCATCGTCCGCAAAGCGATGGAATCCTTACAAGATAAATGTCGTAACATACTGATTATGTTTTACTTTGACGGCTTCGACATGAAGACCATTGCCGCGGCGAACGGTTTAGCCAGTGCGTCGGTTGCCAAAGCGAAAAAACACCAATGCCTGAAAGGTCTGGAAGGAATCATCAAACAAAATTACAGCGCCAACGATTTTTACTTAAATACTGAATCATAAATTCAAATCACGCCATGAAGCTCAACGACCCACGCATCGAAGCATATCTCAATCAGGAAATGAGCGAGGCGGATGCGCAAGCGTTTGAGCAGGAGGCACAGGCAATTCCTGAAGTGTGGGAGCATATTCAGTTTCAACAATTCATGATTCAGGGGATTCGCGAGGAGGGCGCTGCGGAACTCAAAGATTTTATTGCCAACCGAATGACGGAAGAGGTTGAAAACGATTTCACCAGCAGAAACATTTGGTGGTCGGTGGCGGCAACGGCAATCATTTTGGCTGTGGGTTTGGGTGTGACGTATAAATATCAGTGGCTTGGCGACGAAGCAAAAAGTGTGGTGGCCAAGACGGATGCGAACCAAGGGGCAGAAAAATCGGCTTTGCAAAAACTTGAACCACAGCTCCGTGAATCTAAATCAGCGGCGGGGAACAATGCCTTTGGGGCAGATTCTTTCTTGATGCCTGAAATCATCGCGGATAATGAAGAATCTAGTGATGCGATGGTAGAAGCGCCAATGAAAGAAGATGTTTACGCGTCACCGTTGAAAGACGATAAGCGGTCAGACATGGGCCGTCAGATGAATGGATTGGATTACGACAAGGAAATAGGCGCTGTAAATGTTGCACCGTTTGTGGTGTCAGCCATTGAATTAAATAGCAATCCTCGTTCTAAAGTCGCTGTCGCAGAGAGCAAAGCAGAGATCTCAAAACCGAACGCAAAGAGAAAAGCGAAATCCTCTATCCTGAGCGACACGATTGAGAGTTACGCGGGCAAATCTAGAGTTGCTCAAAACGCGGAGGGCGACGACATTTCATCAAACAGCAAACCCGCTTTTAAGAAAGCAAAATCTGAAGCCCCGAAGCAATTTTTAATTACATTGAGTGAGCAATCGGGGATTACCAAACCGCAAGTTTTTATGGGCGGACAGGCCAATGGCAAAATCAACCTAACCCTTTGGAATGCTGGCACATCGGACATCCTCATTTTCCACTTGGGCGATGAATACTACCTGCAATTGGGCAATGATTTTTACTACCTACCTTTGATCCCAGGTTCAACGGCAAATCTAAAACCAGTTGCTGATCGGGCCATTTTGGAAAAATTGAAACAATGAGTTTGGCATTTGTAAAATATGAAGGTGCGGGCAACGATTTTATTTTAATCGATAATCGCGGGGGTGTTTGGCAGGATTTTGTGGCCAGTTCTATGCCGTCGGCAGAATCCGAAAAAGCACTCATTGCCAGGCTATGTCATCCCAAATTTGGCATTGGCGCCGATGGATTGATGTTATTGCAGGACAAGGAAGGCTACGACTTTGAGATGGTTTATTTCAACAGCGACGGTGGTAAAAGCAGCATGTGTGGAAATGGCGGTCGATGTATCGCAGCTTGGGCTTTTTCACTGGGCTTGGGAAAATTGGAAACCTCCGAGGAAAGTCCTGATTTTTCTAACCGTGGGATTTTGAACCCTGAGATTCCAGCCAATCATAAAATTCTGAATTTCTGGGCGCCGGATGGCGCGCATACAGCCACACAGCTACCAACGCCAGATCATGCCAACACGAAGCTGCAAATACCAGGTTGGATTTCATTGACGATGAATGATGTCGATTCGATTCATGAATTCGACAATCACTGTTACGAATTGAATACGGGATCACCCCATTTTATTTCCTTTACATCAGAAGACATTGAGCAGATCGACCTGGTGACTTGGGCCAAAGGAATCCGATACAATGAACCATATACAGAGGCGGGGATTAATGTAAATGTCGTAAACATAATTGACAACAATCACATTGCGATGCGCACCTACGAAAGGGGTGTTGAGGGCGAAACCTTGAGTTGTGGTACGGGCGTAACGGCCGCCGCATTAAGCCTTGCAACAATGAAATCTTTGGGCGGCGGCCTCATCCACGTCTCCACTAGGGGCGGCGACCTATCGGTCGCCTTCAGCAGAAGCCCTGCGGGCTTCTGCAACATCCAACTCCAAGGCCCCGCCAGAATGGTATTTGCCGGAATTTTATAAAAAAAAAAAGAGGCCGCTTCCGCGGCCTCCTCACTTAGTAGTTATTGAAACAAAATTATTGAACGCAAACCTTTGCAGTTCCCTGCGTGTTCGCACCCTTTACTGAAGCGAAATAGTAACCCTTCGCCATTCCAGTCAAATCAATCGCAAAATTATTCTCACCCGCAACCACACTCACAGTGCGCGACAAAACAACTTTACCCTGTAAATTAATAACCGTCAACATCGCAGTTTCTGAAACCTTACCCGTTACACTCAATGTAGCCTTATCAGAAGTCGGGTTTGGATAAACAACCACCTTCAATGATGTATTGTCCTTCAAATTCTTAGTACCCGTCAACAATGTTCTGCTGCGGAAGAATCCACGACCGTGCGTTCCCACATACATCGACATACCTTCCCATGGTCTCCACTCATAACCACGAATTTCAAACACAGGCACACGTGCCATTCCATCATTTCCTTCAACCCAAGTAGTTCCACCATCCTCAGTATACCATACTCCCAAGTCAGTACCCAATACGATGCGGTTTTTATTGTCCACGTCGATCACAGCGTCATATACAGGAATCGATGGCATATTTCCTGTAATATTCTTCCATGTTGGCGCGTTACCACAAGCATTGAATGATTCATACACGAAATCCGTATTTCCGTATCCACCCAAAGTAACCACCACGTGGTTTTTATCCATTTGATCTACATTTACCGAAGTAATGGTACGACCTGACACAGCCGAAGGCGTAATGTTCTTTTGAACGATAGGCGCTGGAATCTGCATCACAGTAGGATTCGCAGCCAAAGTAAATGTCGCAGCATTCAAGCTATCAACACGAACCAACCGTCCGCTCTTACAAATGAACAAATGATCTCCTTCTGGCGTATAATCCATTTCAATAATCCTGTCGTTACCCAAGTTATTGGCAACCAAATACCAGCTTACGTTTTCAGCAAAATCGGTAGGATTGTTAGCCATCCATACTTCAGAGTTTTTAGCCAAATACAAACGAGATGTTTTAGGACCCGACTCCCACAAGCAATAAGTGGTATTAAAATCAGTTTGAGACTTTCCGTCTTGACGGTCATCGAAGAATGTAGAGGTTGACTGACCACTGTTAGCGCTTCGAACTACGTTTCCATAATAAGTACAAGCAAAAACCGTTTTGGGGCTGAAGCGAGAAAATTCAACATCAAAACCATCACCACCAAAAATTTCCAAAGCATCTTTAGAAGGGACTCCACCAAACGAATTTCCTGTGAAATTAATCAAATGGGTGCCATTATCCTGAGCTCCACCTACAACGTGACCCAATTCATTGGCAGCCACATTATACAATTGCAAAGTATTAAATCCACGAGAAATAGGAGTCCATGTCATGCGATTTTTACTGCGAAACAATCCACCATCACATCCCACAATGATAGAAGGAGGAGTGGTATTCATATCCCAAGATATCATGTGCTTGTCGGCGTGAACATAACCATTGTTCCAAGGTGCGTCAAATGTATTTGCTGTCTCTCTATAACCATTTACATTATCCCAAGTCGCCAAATCAACACCGCCCATAAAAACTAAATTTTTATTTGTTGGATCCACACTAACTACGTTATCGTACCAACCTTGCTTGTTAGAACCAAAGATATCGGTAATACTACTATAAGATACTAACTTAGTCCATATAGTTCCACCATCAGTTGTGCGGAACAATCCGCTAAAAGAACCATTACCACCAGCACCCATCAAATACACATAATTGGGATCTTCAGGTGAAATCGCAATGGAAGTACGTCCGCCTGTATTGATCAATGCGTTTACTTGCTTCATTGCACCGGCACCATCCATTTTCAGGATAGAACCAGAACCGGTCGACGCCCATAAAACGCCATTTTTATCCATTTTCAATTCTTTGATAGAACCTACACTCACTTTTTTCTGAGTACCCCCATTGTTAGTGAATTCATAAATACCATCCTCAGTTCCTACATAAAACTTATCATCCGTTGGATGCGCCACCATTGAATTACACTGCATAAAACTTGCCGCAGTGGTATTTTTCATTTTAGTAAACGATACACCACGGTTGTCTGTACTCTTATAAATACCTGCGCCCAAGAATGCGGGAGATCCATTTCTTGTACCTGACAAGTTCACAAATCCACCTTCTCCCGTACCGTAATAAATGTTACCGTTGGCAGTTTGCGCTATACAGTTAACGTTTAAGTTTTCTTGACGATCATTCACTGGATTCCAGCTGTTACCCGCAGAAATAGAACGGAACAATCCACCACTCACACCACCGGCGAACCAAATGTTACCAGAATCTCGGTGAATCAAAAATGCACGAATCCGACCACCTACGTTGTCCGGGCCCATCTCTTCCCACTTCAAGGGCTTTCCAGCGCGACGTGTTAAACGCATCGCATCGGCTTGAACAATGGCTTCTTCAACCCACTCAGGTTCGATCGTGCCAGTAACTTCGTTCAAACGCATGCTGTAAACAGAATGAATCGCACCTTCAATGGAACGCTGCCCGTGTGCTTCTTCGTCTTCTACTTCGCCAACCTTCAAAGATTGTGGCTTTTCAGTGGGGATGGTTGCAACAAACAACGACATTCCCGCTACCAACGTAGCTGAAGCTGAAAGGGTGAAAAAGGATTTTATGCTCATGTGATCAGTTTATTAATATTAAGGTATTTTACAAATTAAACATAGTGGGGTTACTTTTCCAATTAAAATGGGCGAAATCCCTAAAAGAAAGTGGCGGATTTTCAACAAAAATTGCAAAAAAGTAAACCTTTAGGATTTACAGTACATGCTTTTCAGCATGATAGGAGCTTCTGACCATCGGTCCGCTTTCCACAAAACGGAATCCCATACTCAAGCCCAACTCTTCCCAATGCTTGAATTTGTCTGGATGGACATACTCTTTGACATCCAAATGCATTTTTGTGGGTTGCAAATATTGACCAAGCGTGAGCACATCACAGCCATTCTCGCGTAAGTCTTCCATCAGCTGCTTCACCTCGTCGTCCGTCTCTCCCAAACCGAGCATCGCACCCGATTTTGTACGTCGTCCATATTCACTCGTGCGCTTCGTTTGCTCCAAACTTCTAGCATATTTCGCTTGCGGCCTTACCATGCGATACAACCGTTCCACCGTTTCCATATTGTGCGATGTCACTTCTGCCCCCGCATCCAAAACCATGTACAACATATCCCATTGCGACTTAAAATCCGGGATCAACGTTTCGATGGTGGTATCGGGATTTAACAACTTCACCGCCTTCACCGTTTCCGCCCATACCGTAGCGCCTTTGTCTTTGAGTTCATCGCGGTTCACCGAAGTAATCACGCAATGCTTCACACCCATCAACTGAACGGCTTCAGCCACACGCATCGGCTCGTTCAAATCATATTCGCCCGGCCTTCCTGTTGCCACTGCACAAAAACTGCAACTGCGGGTACAAACATTGCCTAAAATCATAAAAGTAGCCGTGCCCTCACCCCAACATTCGCCCATATTTGGACAGCGACCGTCTTCGCAAATCGTGTGAAGTTTATGCTCCTTTACGATGCGTTTTACTCGGGTATAATTCTCGCCCGTGGGCAAATCAATCTTTAACCAAGAGGGCTTGGGTGTTCTTTTTTCTTTCGATACGATGGGTAACTCAATCACAGCTTTTATTTTTTTGAGATGATAGCGTTCAGGGTTGATGTTTTGATTTTGACTTACATTCAAAACCGGCAGCAAAGGTAACAAATAGTGCGGGGAAGAAGTTTCGATTCATTTCCGAACGATACCAAATGGGCAGATTTTTTACAAATTTATCCGCCGAAAGTCCAACCGACAATCGATTGGTGGCATTTCGATAACTACCCCATTCGGCTGTAAACGACATAGAAGCACCGATACCTGGAGTAATATAGCCATCGGCGAAACCCGCAGAATAACGCGCATTTCCGCCAACCAACGATACGTTATGAACTCCGGGATCATAGGCCACAGGGACGTAACCATCGGTTAGTGTCGCGGGTTGATAAAGCCATATATATAATGGCCAAGAATAATTGAGAGGGATTTGACCAGTGAGGGTTACTTGGAGACCGAGGTCGGAACGACTTTGACGTTCACTGATAACATATACTTTCCCAACGGCGATGTGTGCGCAGAGACTGTGATTAATTTTCTCGATTACAAATGGCTTGCTGCCCGGAAGTCGTTCGTTCATGACCTTAATCTCCCGCGGATCTTTAATAATTCCGAAAGATATCGATTGAAAATTGCGGAATTGCCCGGGCCTACCACTCAACGACAAAGTGTTCAAGAGTGGAGATTTTTTCTGCTGTCCGATGCCCGTTTCAGCATGCTCCCGCCATAGAGAAATGTCATAGCCAAAATGTCGAACATTCACACCCATTCCAATCATGTTTTGCAAGGATGGGTCACCGGCATGGGGCTGTGCC
>CANIZU010000067.1 GCA_947472115.1 Flavobacteriales bacterium
AAAAACATGGCAAAACCTCAAATGGGGGTTAGATCTTGGATTGCTAAAAACGATGCTCCGTTACTCGTTGCCTTTGGTAATTGTCGGGTTGGCGGGAATGATCAACGAAACCTTGGATCGTGTTTTACTTAAGCAAATGCTTCCAGCCAATTTGGGCGATGCAGAAGCCGGTATGTACAGTGCCTTCTATAAATTGAGTTTGATTTTAACCCTATTTGTGCAGGCATTTCGATTTGCGGCCGAACCCTTCTTTTTTGGAAAAGCGGGCGATAAAGATGCGCCTAATACGTATGCTTTCGTCATGCGATATTTTGTCTACGTCAGTGGTGGTATTTTTCTAGTCACCATGATTTGCATGCCATGGCTTGCGCCATTGTTATTACAAAAACCCCTTTACTACGAAAACGCAAGAGGTTTGAGTATCGTACCTGTTTTGCTCGGTGCCAATCTTTGTTTGGGGTTGTACTACAACCTAAGTATTTGGTATAAGCTCTCCGGAAAAACAAAGATGGGCGGACTTATTGCCTTGTTTGGCGCCATTGTCACCATTTTTGGAAACTACATTTTTATCCCCCAATACGGATTTGTTGCTTCGGCTTATACCACACTTGCAGCATATGCTACATTGGTGATATTGGGTTATTGGTTTGGTCAGAAATACTACCCCATTCCTTATCAGTTGCCGATAATACTTACAACTTTATTGGTTTCCGTGGGCCCAATTACATTTTTACCTCACGTATTTCCTAATATTTATCACGGGGTTTATTGGATATTGGTTCCCATTTACATTGGCGTTTTATATGTGCTCGAAAAGAGATTCGCCAGAAATCTTTCATCCTAAAATACAATTATGTGTACAGTAAAAATCATCAATCAATCTTCTCATCCCAACCCTGCCTATCAGACGGATTTGAGTGCGGGCATGGATTTACATGCCAATATTGAAGAATCTATTTCGCTCATACCTGGAGCACGGATTTTGATACCTACAGGATTGTTCATTGAACTGCCCGAAGGGCACGAGGCGCAAATCAGGCCGCGGAGCGGCCTGGCCCTAAAACACGGAATTACCGTCCTGAACAGCCCCGGAACCATCGACGCAGATTACCGTGGTGAAATCAAAGTACTACTCATCAATCACGGACAAGAACCCTTCGAAATCCAAAACGGAGAACGCATCGCCCAAATGATTGTCGCCAAGTACGAAAGAGTAAGCTGGGAAATATCCACCGAACTCAATACCACCGAAAGAGGTGCCGGCGGTTACGGTAGCACTGGGATTAAGACCGCCTAACATTAAATTAATACGCAATCCTTACCTTTGCGGCGATTTTTACACTTCAAATACACAACTAAGATGAGATTAATTATCCCTATGGCCGGAATGGGAAAACGCATGCGGCCCCATACCCTTACTACTCCTAAACCCCTAATCAAAGTTGGTGGCAAGTCGATCGTTCATTGGCTAATCAAAGACATAGCCGACGTGTGTGGTGAACCCATTGAAGAAATTGGTTTCGTTGTAGGTCGTTTTGGCGATGCCGTAGAAAGCGAACTAAAAGACATCGCAAAAAGCGTAGGTGCCGAAGGGAAAATCTTCTATCAAGACGTTGCAGAAGGAACTGGACATGCCATTCTTTGTGCCAGAGAATGCCTAAAAGGCGATGTGATTGTGGCCTTTGCCGATACTTTGTTTAAAACCGAATTTAACCTTGATAAAACCAAAGACGGCGTGATTTGGGTGCATAAAGTCGATAACCCAAGTTCCTTTGGCGTTGTGAAATACAACGAAGACAATATCATTACCGAATTCGTTGAAAAGCCCACAGAATTTGTTTCTGACCTGGCCATCATCGGCATCTATTATTTCAAGAGCGGTGAGACTTTGGAAAGCGAACTCCAATATCTTATCGATAACAACCTCAAGGAAAAAGGAGAGTATCAACTCACCAATGCCATGGAAAATATGAAAGCCAAAGGGATGCAGTTTGTCCCCGGCGCGGTTGATGAGTGGCTGGATTGCGGAAATTATGCCGCTACCGTATATACCAACCAACGCGTTTTGGCAAACAAAGCCTCAGAATTCGTTGGCGTAGCCTCTCGATTCGATGAAAGTGTTATAATCACCGAACCTTGCTTTATTGGAGATGGCGTATCTTTGAAAAACTGCCAAATTGGACCCTATGTTAGCATTGGCAATAAAACCGAGCTAGAAAATTGCAACATCAGCAACAGCATCATACAAGAGAATTGCTCACTTCGCGATTTCAACTGTCACGACAGTATGATCGGGAATTCTGTTGCAATCAGCGGAGCCCAAATCACCAGCCAAGTCTACAGCGTAGGAGATTTCAGCTCAATCGGCTAATCCACCTTTTCGTGATCCTTTTTGCAGCGGGCGCATTCCTGTTCCCTGCAATTTCTATGGCGCAAGCCGATACTCTTCTTGCTATGCCCGAAAGCGATGTTTCGGCAAATCCCAACGTGGCGTCAGCCCGACTAAAATCGAACTATTTCCTCGCCGAGTCGAAATTCCAAGAAGAAGCATTCCACGAGTCACAACAGCTTTTTCAAAAACTGATAGATTCTGCTCAGAAAAATCCAAGCAATAAAGGCAATGCAACGGATGTGAGTCCTTTAAACAATGATGCCCAGTTTATTTCGGGTGCGTACTTCCGACTATCGCAATTGTCGGCCAAAGACTATTCGATTTATTATCAAGGGAATACAAGTGCCGCGATAAATTCTGGGAACGCAGTTTTTACTGGCGAATCTAGCACTTCCAAAACAACCCAGTCCGACATGCATAAAGCCAACAACAACATGGCACTTTATCAGTTGGACTTGGCCTTGAAATATTCCCATAACAACAAAGATTATCTATACGCCAAAGCCCAATTGCTGGAAAAGACACAAAACTGGATGGGTGCGGCAAAAATTTACAATGAACTCTGTACCATCGATCCACATTCATGGACATTTCACGAAAAAGCGGCGAGCGCCTATTTTGAATATTTGCCCACATTGTTAAATGGGAAGGGAGGATTTTATTTCCGCGATGAAAAGGAAAACGCTGGAAAATCGAAACAAAAAAATCCATCAAATTCGGTAAACCTGCAGTTGGAAATTTTACAGGAATTCCAATCGTTCTCAGATACCTGGGAAAAACACTTCTCATTGTCTCCTTCCATCGTTGAAACCAAACTTTACATCCTTTGGTGTCAAGAAGTATTTTTGAAATTCCCCGCCGAAATCATCGATAATCCAGAAAAAAACGCCTCCATTTTACAACAGTATCAGTCGATGATCCCAATCAATATTTCCAATTGGATGCTGCAGAATGATTTTACGAACAACACATATCAACTAAGAAAGTTAAACGTCGTTCAAGGCAGTGATGAAACCCCGAAACAAGGGGCCAATGATGACGCGCAAAACCCGAACAGAAATAAAGCTACCGCACAACAACAATTCCAATCTGGAGTAAATCGACATGTTGACAAAATCTTTTACGTAGCAATTCTCAGGCAAGACTGGCTCATGGCCTACCAATACGCAGATACTTTAGAAAACACATTGCCCATTTTTACCGCCCGGGATTTGGTGAAAGGTTTCCAACAATTGACAATCAATCAGCCCAAAACGGCCGTCGAAATTTGTAAAAACAGCGCCATCGAAACCAATCCGTTCGTCCTACAATTATACCTACTTTTAGAAGCGAAGGCATCAACGCAAATTGTCAAATTACACGCAAATATCGGCGGCCAAATTGCATCGGAGCAATCGGCTGAACTGTTGGCTGAAGCATCACTTTCATTAGCACTTTGGCAGAAATTGTATAACCAAAAAGCGTTGACACAATTGAACGACATCAACGATGCAAAATCAATCGCCAATATTCTGAACAACCAGGAATGGATCGATCGATTTCAACAATTGGCATCAGATTTGAATAACCCGACTTCCAACCCCAAGCAAAAATGAAAAATATCTTCCTTGCAGTAATTTTCTGTATCCAGTGCATTTGTGCATCAGCGCAAAATGAACCCAAATTCATCCCAGTCACAAGTAAATTCATGCCCTGCGAAAAGCCAGAGTGGGGGTATATTTCAGCAAAATATGATGTGGATGCCAAAATGGGAACACAGGATCTCTCCGGAACATTAAGCCTAAGGATGAAAAAGGACAGCGTTTTATGGTTTTCGGTAAGCGTTGCGATGGGGATTCAGGTGGCCAAGGGAATGCTTGTTGGAGATACACTGCATGTGCTAGATTTATACAACAAAAACTACTACGCGATTTCCGTGAAGGAGGTCAGCGAAAAGCTTCACACCCCCGTGGGCATTTCTCAGTTACAAAACCTTTTCATTGGCCTACCCTTTATCGACACTTGCAGTCCGATGAAACAAAAAACCGACATCAATGGTCAAGCTTATTGCGCCTATCCTTCAACCCAAGGCTTGTATTTTATCACCGCCTTTACCCCCTACCTCATTAAAACCTTTTTTGCTTCGCAGGGCGATGTGATTCCTGCAACAGCCGAGCTTCGCGCAACTGAATTACGTCATCAAGAAAAGCCCAATGATTTTGTTAGTGTGAGTTACGAAAATTGGCTCCCTACAACCGTTGCGCCAAGTACCCCAAACAGCTCAAAAGTCACGCAAACAAACTCGCCCATCGCGATTAACAAACTGCCCAACTACATCTACATCCAATCCCAAAATGCACAGGATAGTGCACAGATTAAAATGTGGTTAAAAAACAGCCGTTTTGATGCAATACCTTCGTTTCCGTTCAATGTAACATCTGAGTACACTCGGATGTCGTTGAAATAACCGCAGTGAAAAAAACACTTCTCATATTATTTTTACTCTTGGGCTTTTGTCCATCCGATTCGTTTGCTCAATCCCGCAAGCAACTAGAAGCGAAGCGCAAAAAAATGCAACGCGAAATATCGGAGCAGCGGAAGGCCCTCACCAATACACAACAAGAAAAAACGGTTACCCTAGATAAACTCAACTCGCTGAATCAAATCATCCAACAGCGACAAGTGGTTATCAACAATTTGGGTTTGGAGATTCGTTCGGTAAACTATGAATTAAGCCAAAAACAGAAATATCGCGACAGCTTAACACAGGAAAACAACCTGCAGAAACAGAAGCTGCGAAAAACCGTTATTAAGGCCTACAAAACGAGAAAGAGTGGACGCGAGATTGCATTTGTATTTTCATCCAAATCCATTTCTCAAGCGATGCGTAGATGGAAATACCTGAGGAAAATTTCTGCGTATCGCCGACATCAAATTTCTGCCATCATCGCTCAAAGTGAAGCCCTTGGCATGGTCATCGGACAATTGGAAGGCGTAAAACAGGAAAAATCTGTGCTAATGCACGAGAATGAAAGTGAAACGAAGGAGTTGGAAGTAGATAAAAAATCGAAGCAAAACCTCGTGCAAGAGCTCAGCGGAAAAGAAGAGGAACTACGCGACAGGATTCGGAGCAACGAAAAGGCCATCGCCCGGTTAAACAATGAAATCAGTAGATTGATTGCCAAGGAAATCGAAGCGGAACGAAAGCGCAAAGCCAGGTCTTCCACAAGTGCTGCCAAAGCCAGAACAGGCAAGGGTAGCGGTGCAAACGAAAATACACTTTCACCCCAAGCAAGAGCCATCGGCGGGGCATTTTCAAAGAATCGTGGGAATCTGCCATGGCCAGTAGATCGGGGTTTCATTTCGCAAACTTTCGGGGTTCATGAACATCCCGACTTGGAAGGAATTACCACGGTAAACAATGGCGTTGATATTACATCACCCAAAGGCGCACTCGCATCAGCAGTATTCGAAGGAACGGTTAGTGCCATTTTAAATATACCTGGTCAAGGTCAGGCCGTGCTTGTAAATCATGGCGAATACTTTACTGTCTACGCTCACCTATCCGTTGTATTGGTTGAGAAAGGCCAAGTTATCCGAATGAATCAACATATAGGTAAGGTAATGACCGACGAGGATGGCAAGGCGGTTTTACAATTTCAAATTTGGGAAGGGCAGGAAAAACAAAATCCCCAGAGTTGGTTACGCGGTAGATAATCGCAAACCACTTACTTTAATATATCTTTGAATTATGATGAAAGTTGCTGTTGTTGGCGCCGGTGTGATGGGTTCAGGCATCGCTTTATGTAGTATACAAGCTGGATACCCCACGGTTTTGTTTGATGTGAACGAGGCGGCAATTGTACGCGGACTCAAATACATCAAAGAACAACTAGAAATTGCAGTGACCAAAGGGAAATGTAGCCCAGAAAATGCCGAGAAAAGTTTGGGATTGCTGTCGTCTACGCCCGACCGCTCCACGCTAACTGCAGATTTTATTATTGAGGCAGTGTTGGAACAATTGCCAATAAAGAAGGAACTTTTTCAATTTTTAGAAACAATCAATGCCCCGGATGCCATTTTTGCAACCAATACATCCAGTATTCCAATTACTCAAATTGGATCCGGCCTAAAACACCCCGAAAGATTGGTGGGGGTGCACTTTTTTAACCCGGCGCATATCATGAAATTGGTGGAAGTGATTCAAGGCGTTGCAACAGATCCTACCATCGCCGAAAAAGCCTTTCAATGGTCGAAGTCTTTAGGTAAAACAACAGTTTATGCCGCAGATGCTCCCGGATTTATCGTGAATAGGGTGGCAAGGCATTATTACGTTGAGTCGCTCAAAGCCCTTGAAGAAAACGTAGCGCCCCTAGAACAAATAGATCGCCTATTAGAATGTAGCGGCTTTAAAATGGGTCCTTTTAAACTCATGGATTTAATTGGCGTGGATACCAACTTTAGCGTCACCAGTTCCATGTATCAACAGTTCCACCAAGACCCTAAATTCCGTCCCAATCGTATCCAACAACAGAAAGTAGACGCAGGTCATCACGGTAGAAAAACCAAACAAGGGTTTTATAAGTACGAGGAATGAAAAAACCACAAACGAATTGGCTAGTAACATTGCTCATTGCATTTACATTGGGTGCAACCGTTTTATTGGGGAGTTGTAACCCGAGCAATCAAAATACTGAGAAGATTCCAACGGGACCAGTAAATCTGACCATTGATCTCAACTTACCAAGTTATATGAATCTCGTAAACCCCGGAACCTTTATGTATTTCGAAGGGGGTGTAAAGGGCGTTATGGTGATCCATGATTACGACGATAACTGGTATGCTTTTGAGAGAGGTTGTGCATTTCAACCCCTAGATGCTTGCGCCAAAGTTTGGGTGGATACTATGTCAATCCAAATACATTGCGGAACACCCACCGCAACGGGTTTTCAAACTTGCTGTAATTCAAAATATAGTTTCAATGGTTTTCCCTTGGAAGGTCCAGCAAAAGGTCGCTTATCGCGCTATCAAATTCAAAAAACTGCCAATATTATCTCGGTTTACAATTGATAGTTTGGGTGTGCTACCAATGTTATTTGATCATTAAAAGTAAAAAATGGGCAAAATTTGTGAAAAAAGTTTTTTTTCGAGTCGGTTTTCCTATATTTGTCAACTACTAAAAACATCAAGTAAAGTTATTTCTATGCAAAAAAACTACTTTAAATCAATGGCTTTCGCCGCTGTTGCAAGCTTAATAGCAATGCCAGCACAAGCTCAATCACCTGGAACTCACTCTCTTGAGTTGAGCGGTGGTATTCGTGAATATTCAGGTGACCTAGGTTCATCTTTAGGATTCTCTCGTCGTCCAGATTATCAAGGTGGGCAAGTTAATTTTGGTTACTATGTAAGTCCAGCTTTGGATTTAGTGACCAACTTCAGTTTCGGCGATATTGGATTTAGCCGCAAATGGGAAGGATTTAATTTGAGAAAAGAATACCAATGGCAGTCTTTCCGTGCTAATATCATGGACTTGACAGTTGGTGCTCGTTACAAATTGAACAATGGTTCTATTCTACCTGAAGATGCAAAAATCGCCCCCTATTTTCAAGTTGGAATCGGTGGTTTCTATGCTCACAGCCAAACTACTTGGGGTCCTGATCCATACGTTCAAGATCAATACTATTGGGATGTAACAAAAAAACCTGCTGTAACAGATATGAATGCTGCTCTTCAAGGTGCTTTTGGAATTAATGTTTACCTTACCGAACGCATCGGAATGAGATATAGCTTCACCGCTACTTATACCATGAGTGATATTTGGGATGGTGCTGATGGTTCTTACCCAGATCCAGTTCATAACCTTTTTGTTCATAAACTATGGCGCTCCAATGATGTATGGGCATTGCATGCAATTGGAATTACCTATGCCATTGGTGAAGGAATGGGAACTTCTGTTAAGAAGCCTAAAGACAAAGATGAAGATGGTGTTCCAGACAAATATGACCTTTGTAAAAATACTGAACCTAAATACCGTCGTTTTGTTGATAGCGTAGGTTGTCCTGCTGACACCGACAAAGATGGTATCTTAGATGCCGATGATAAGTGTCCAGATGTTGCAGGTCCTGCACAATTCAAAGGATGTCCTGATGCCGATGGTGATGGAATCCAAGATAAATTGGATGCTTGTCCTAACCAAGCTGGTGATGCTAAATTCAACGGTTGCCCTGATACCGACGGTGATGGCGTTTCTGATAAAGACGATGCCTGCCCAACAACTGCTGGTTTAGCCGCTTTCGGTGGTTGCCCTGAT
>CANIZU010000068.1 GCA_947472115.1 Flavobacteriales bacterium
CCCGAAACATATCCGATGCCACCGCCCATAACAGCAGCCGCCAACAAATATTCCCTCGAAAGTTGCGATGCATTATCCGCCAAAACGCGCTTATCGTCGTCATTTTTTAACGAAATCCGTCCGCGCAAATTGATATTCAAAAGCACAACCGAAACCAATAAAAATACACCCAGCCCAAACTGATACACATCGTCCTTCAACGGCGTAAACCCACCCAAATAGGCCATCGGTATGGAAAGGGCCGCGATGGGCAAAAAGAGCCGCCATAAAAAATGACCCTGCCTATAAAATTGGATAAAGGCGATGCCACTCACCACCAAATTCAAAATGAGCGCCACGGGTTTCATGTGTTCGGGGGCGACCTGCAAAATCGACATCAAAGCGAGGTAACCACTGGCGCCGCCATGTCCCACCGCAGAATAAAGAAATGCAATTACAAAAAATAACAGCAGCCAAGCCCCTGGATAACCCATCAACATGGCTCGAAATTAATAGAGTTCCGATGCCTAGCCAAATAAATGGACAACAACCGTGCTTCCGGCAGCAATTTCTTGGCTTTCCTCAGGTACTTCGACGAGGCAATTGGCGACAGAAAACGAACTAAGTCGATACGATTCTTGGGCGCCGAGCAATCGAACAACGCCATCGGAATATATACCTTTCAAAAAATGCGTAAGGCCCGGATTTTTCTTATATCCATCGATAAATGTCGCGATTTTCACTTTCAACGACACTGGACATCCACTAGCCACTTCTAGCGCTGTCAACACGTATTGATAGAAGCACGACAACACCGATGCTGGATTTCCCGGCAGTCCAAAAACAACCGTTTGCTTAGGTGTAACCAAATCTGTTTTTACATCATCAACTCCATCTTTCACCCCAAAGAACAGGGGCTTTCCCGGTTTCTGTTTGATTTTATGAAAAATGGACTGGGTCCCCGCGGCCTCGGCCGCGGGGACCACAAAGTCGTAATCCCCCACACTCACCCCACCCGTCAATACAATCATATCACTGTCCAACATCGCCAAACGAATCGATTCCGTTAAGCCTGGCAAATTGTCCTTCGCATACACAATTTTGGGTTGCGAAAATCGCAAATGTAAAAATGCCGCTTGGAGTAATTGCGAATTGGATTCATAGACCTGACCAAAACCCAAAGGCAAACCCGGCTGCTGCAACTCATCCCCCGTCACGATCAATGTCACCCGAGGCTCCCTCACCACCTCCACTTTCTCCAACCCCAAGCTAGCCAAAAAGCCTATTCCGGCCGCCGTTAAAATCGTTCCCTTTTTCATCGCCAGGGCACCCTTGGCAATTTCACTTCCCGCCAATCTCACATTCCTACCACAGATCAAATCGAGATCCAACACCTCCAACATACCATCGAGAACCGATGCCTTTTCTTGCATCAAAACCGTATCAAACCCTTCCGGAACGGGAGCCCCGGTGAAAATACGTACCGCTTGGTATGGCGCGGGTCTCGGCCCTGCCTCGGCCGCGCCAGCGGCCACCTCCCCCACAATTTCCATCTTCCCGCTCGCCTCATAACCCCGCCACGAAAATGCATACCCGTCCATCGCCGATTGCGCAAAACCCGGCATATCAATCGGTGAAAAAATGTCATCAGCCAAACACCTGCCCAACCCTTCCATCAATGGAACCGATACCGACTCCATCCGCACTACACGCTCCGCAATCAAACCCTTGGCCTCGGCCACAGAAATCATCTTTTTCATAAAATCCAACGCAAGTTAATCCTTATCCGCCAATCGTAATCATACTGCGATTCACAATATCGTCCGCCACCACCGACCCCAAATCCGACCCAAACTGACCGCCCAATGCCGCCGCTTTGGCCAATACATTCGCCTCGATCAATGGACCAATCGACTCGCCTCTGCGCAACGCACCCAGCAAATCTGTTTCGCCCCGACTAAATAAACAGTTCTTCATTTTCCCATCCGCCGTTAACCGCAAACGATTGCAATCCCCACAAAAGGGCGCACTCATCGTACTGATTACCGCAAAAGTCCCCTTCCCGCCTTTCAAACGATACTGCTTCACCGTCTCATGCGGCACCCGCGCTATCTCTTCAATTTCATCGCCGAACTCACCCTCAACCATCAACAAAATTTGCTGCCATGTCACCACCCGCGCATTGTCCCAATGATTCCCTTCAAATGGCATAAACTCGATAAATCGCACATGAACCCCGCTCAAAAACGACCATCGTACAAAGTCCAAAATCTCGTGATCATTCACCCCCCGCATCACCACCGCATTCACCTTTATCTCAAACCCTTCCGCCAGTAACAAGTCGATATTCGATCGCACCTGCTCAAACAAATCGCGCTTGGTCAACAAAATAAACGTATCCGCATTCAACGTATCCAAACTCACATTTACCTGCTTCATCCCGGCCGACTTCATCGCATCGATAAACAAATGAACCCGCGTGGCATTCGTTGTCATTGTCAATTTCACCCCCAAACCACTCAATTTCTCAATGATCTCCCCCGCATCCTTTCTCACCAAAGGCTCACCACCCGTTAATCGGATTTTATCCACCCCTCCAGCCACAAAAACCTTGGCGATCTCAACGATTTCATCCACCTGCATCAATCGACTGGCCGGTGTAAAATCGTATTCCTCCTCAGGCATACAATACGAACATCGCAAATTGCAATTGTCCGTTAGTGAAATTCGCAAATAATTGTGAATCCGCTGGTGAGTATCAACAAACATGGCCTTCACAATCCCCCTGTTTCCAATCAATTTCGCGCAGCGGCACTCTCTTTCGCAGAACCACTCGCTTTACCCGAGCCACCCGCTTTCGCCGAACCACTCGCATTAGCCGAATCGCCAGCCATCGCCTTTTTCAAGATATAATTCATCTGCGCCTCCGGTGTCGTTAGCCCCAAACTCAGCATATCCACCATCACAATCGCCTGCTTACCCACTTCTTCCGTTGGAAATTCCGCCGCCAATCGCTGATAATATTTCAAAGCCTTGTCAATCACCCCGCCCTGCTCGTAATAATGCGCCGCAACCACCAACATCTCCATCAACGGCTTACCCTTTGGCTTAAACTGTTCGATATAAAATTCGCTGTACTCCGCCGCCTTGAAACCAAAACCCTGTCGCTCCGCCAACTTCGTACACACATAAACAAAATCACTGCTATTTTTATACTCCGGATGCTCCTTGGCAAATGTCATCAACGACGCCACCGCCGAATCCGGCAATTTATCCCACTGGACCGTGGGCACAATCAACGCCTCGTATTTGGATACTTTCTCAAAATCGCGATCAAACTTACTCGTACATCCCACCATCAAAATCAATCCCCAAATCAAACCTTGCCATTTCATGAAGCAAAAATAAGTGAATGATGTGAAAAACTCGGGAATAGCCATTGAAATCCATTGACTAATATTGTATTTATGAGTGAAGTGGCTAGGTATACCGAAGACGAAATCAAAAGTCTTGATTGGAAAGAGCATATTAGGCTCCGTCCGGGAATGTACATCGGAAAGCTGGGTGATGGCACCGCGGCCGACGATGGCATCTATGTACTGGTAAAAGAAATCGTCGACAACTCCATCGATGAACACGTGATGGGCAATGGAAAGAAAATCGACATTACCATCGACGATAAGCGTGTAACCATTCGCGATTGGGGAAGAGGAATTCCGCTGGGAAAAGTGATCGATTGCGTTTCCAAAATCAATACCGGAGGTAAATACGATTCCAAAGCCTTCCAAAAATCAGTAGGTTTGAACGGGGTGGGTACCAAAGCCGTGAATGCCCTTTCCAATTATTTCGTGGTTCAGAGTTTCCGCGATGGCCGCAGCAAACGCGCCGAATTCGAAAAAGGCGAACTCATGGTCGATGCGCCCGAAACCGATACCACCGAACCCAACGGAACGCTCATGGTGTTTGAGCCCGATGCCAGCATCTTCAAAAACTATCGCTATATCAGCGAATTTTTGCGGGAGCAAATCAAAAACTATACCTACCTAAACTCCGCACTCACGATTCGATTCAATGGCGAAAGCTATGCTTCACGTCGCGGTTTGCTCGACCTGCTCGATCATAAAGTAACCGAAGAAGCCGCCCTTTACCCGGTGATTCACGTCAAAAACGAAGACATCGAACTTGCCTTTACCCATACCGATTCGTACGGCGAAGAATATTACTCCTTCGTAAACGGCCAATACACAACCCAAGGTGGAACACACTTAGCCGCCTTCCGCGAAACTTTCGTGAAGACCATTCGCGAGTTTTACAAGAAGGAATTTGACGCCACCGACATTCGCGCTTCAATCACCGCAGCCATCAGTATTCGTATCATGGAGCCCGTGTTCGAAAGTCAAACGAAGACAAAGCTAGGTAGCGCCGACATGGGAGCCGATGGGCCGAGTATCAAAACGGCGATGCTCGATTTTATCAAGAAAAACGTCGACGATTACCTCCATAAAAACCCAACCGTTGCCGAAGCATTGCTGAAGAAGATTCTGCAAAACGAACGCGAACGAAAAGACATGGCTGGGGTGCAAAAATTGGCCAAAGAACGCGCCAAAAGGGCCAACCTGCACAACAAAAAGTTGAGGGATTGCAAAACCCACCTAACCGACCCAAAATCGGATGTTCGATTCGAAACCACCCTGTTCATTACAGAGGGTGATAGTGCCAGCGGATCCATCACCAAAAGTAGAAACCCCAATCTTCAAGCGGTGTTTAGCTTGCGCGGTAAACCCTTGAACTGCTACGGGCTAAAAAAGAAAATCGTATACGAAAACGAAGAATTCAACCTGCTTCAACACGCTTTAGACATCGAAGAAGGCCTAGAAAATTTGCGATTTAACAAAATTGTGATCGCCACCGATGCCGATGTGGACGGGATGCATATTCGACTGCTCTTAATGACATTCTTCTTGCAATTCTTCCCCGATTTGGTGAGAAACGGGCACCTTTATATTTTGGGAACGCCATTGTTTAGGGTTAGAAACAAAAAGGAAACGATTTACTGCTATTCCGATGAAGAGCGAAAAAATGCGATTTCAAAACTCGGACACAAACCAGAAATTACACGATTTAAGGGACTGGGTGAAATTTCACCCGATGAATTCGCTGGTTTTATTGGCCCCGATATTCGCATCGAACCGGTAATCTTGAGCCAGGAATCGAACATCGAAAAATTGCTCAATTATTACATGGGTAAGAACACCCCGGAGCGTCAAGAATTCATCATAGACAACCTCATCGTGGAAAAAGACGATGAACCCGAAATCTTGAGTACAGTTCTGGTTGCAGAAGAAACTGAAACTGTAGCCGAATAACCCGCCATGACGTTGAAACAACGATGGATCGGAGATCAAGGAGAAGGATTCCTTTGGCCGATCTACCTATTTGTTGTTTTCTACTTAGGGGCCGAAAGATGGCTTCACACAGACAGTGCCTACACCCTTTTTAGGATTTTAAATCACCAAAGTCTCTTTTACGACCGATTCGCTTGCGAGCTATTGGTTTGGCCGGGCCAGCTCCTGTCCCATTTGGGCGCACCAATCAAATGGGTCATGCAAAGCATCAACCTAATCCTCCCACTTATGGCTTGGGCGGGGTGGATTTTCTTTCACAAAAGCCCTCTGCGATGGTTGTATTTTTTGGTGATTTTTAGCGGCGGAAGCGAAGCATTTTTTATTGGTTATAGTGAAATCGGTCTCAGTACACTGGCCTTTATTACCGGCATTCAATGCATTGTTTTGGACGCGAAACGACTCCCCCTCTTACTCTTTTTGTCGATCACAATTACGTGGCTGTCCCACCCCGCTAGCGTTTTATTCCTCCCCATTTTAGTTTTATTTGGATGGCGAAAATTGGACTTAAAACAAACCCTGTCGCTTGCGATTGCTCTCACCGGATTATTCATCTCCAAGCAACTCATAGCCCCAAGCAATCCTTACGATGCGCAGCTCTATGGCACATTGATGAGCATCCAGAATTTCACGCAATTCACTAACCTATTTAGCGTAAACTATCTTCTTCACGCCTCTTGGTTTTTTATTCCCGCCGCAACCGCCATCGCCTGTTTTATTGTCGGATTGCTAAAACCTTCGCGCAACGCTACTTCCATATACTTTGCGATTTTTGTGGTCGATACCCTTGCCGCCGTCCTGATTTATTCCCAAGGCGATGCCCACATCAACATGGAGAAATTCTTCTACCCCATTGCGGTTATCGGCATGCTGTCGATTGGTATTTTTCAATGGGCCGCGGAAAAACAAGCCATCGCATCAACGAATCAAATCGACGAACAACCGGGGGCGCATGCCCAGAACCAAACCAAGGCGCAATCCAGAACCCAGCAGCTCATCAGCATTCCCTTGTGGTTTTTGGCCTTTTCGATGATGCTAGGCATACAGAAACATCTGCCAAACTACACCGAAAGGAAACAACTCCTATTCGATTTGGTAAAGGTGCAACCCCATGCGAAACTAATCATTCAGCAATCCGCAGAAGATCAAGGGTCAAACAACAGCGTTGCGAAAATCACAAATGCGCTTTCTCAAAAAGGTTCGCTGTGGGGATTGAGTTACGAAACAGCCATCGCTTCACAATGGATCGGACTGAATGAAACCCGCACCGCAAAAATCATGTCGCCCGAGGAAATCAAAGATTGGCCAACGACCAACAGCCAAATCGCCGACAGCCTTTTCATTGGCGCGCCCTTCGAGCAACCCCAACCCATCAATCGATTGAATCACCGGTATTTCAGATTTGCAAAAAATCAGAATTATAGCACCATTTCCAAGCAATAAGTGTTTGAATTGAGTTTCATCATTATGTGATTATCTTTGTTTTATGGAATCGAGACAATTCATTTTAAACACTTTACTTAGCATTCGGCCTCAGCTGTCTGAAAGGTTCGCTGTTTCAACAATTGGATTGTTTGGCTCTGTCCTTAGGGATGATTACACCGCAAACAGCGACATTGATATCATCGTAGACTTTTCGCGACCCGTTGGAATTGAATTTATTGATCTTGCAGAATTTTTAGAAAGCAAGTTCCATCGCCGTGTAGATCTAGTATCGAAGAATGGCATCAATTCAAAGTTCTTCGATCTCATTAAATCAGAAATTCAATATGTCTAAACGATCTTCTCCCGAGCTACTCATCGAGGATATCATCAAAAGTGCTGAAAAAATCCTCAAGTACACGAAGAGTGTAACCTTTGAGGAGTTTGAAATCAATGATTTATTGAAAGCCTAAAGACTATCAAATAACTACAGCATTTTACAACTGCATTTACTCCACCATCCACTTCAATAACTTCCCCACGCCCTCCACTTCAATGAAGTAGATGCCTGCAGATGGTGCGGTTAGGCTAATTTGCTGCTGTCCGTTTTCAATGCGATACGTCGACACTTTGCTGCCCACGGAATTGTAAACAACGATGTTTCGAGATATACCATTGCCTTGAATACTCAAAACCACATCACTCCCCACGCCGGCTGGATTGGGATAAATACGCATCGTAGCCTGCTCAAAAGATTGGGTACCTGAAACCGGCTTGGCCTTGACATAAAAGCCCTCGATGCAGTGCACGCAACCGACCTGACCTACCCGTTTTTTGAGACCCGTACATACGTTGTACCATCCGCTGTCCGGACGAATTTGCTGGGTCTGTTTATCGGCGCGAAGCAATTTCCCATTATAAAACCAATATAGCGTATCACCCCACTTTGAGGTCACCTCCAACAGTGTATCAGATTGCCTCACCCATCGCACAGAATCATAAAATGTAACATTCAAGACTTGTGAAACCTGAGCCACACAGCCTTGGACTGAGGTAATCGTACAGTAAAATGTATCGGCTCGGACAGCCAAGTAATGCGGCTTCACCCATTGACTGCTCCATCCACGACCATTTTTCCAACTGTATTGATGAATACTGCTCGAGGTATCGCCCAGTGTCACCGAATCTTTGTAACAAACCGAAATCATGGGCCATTGCGATGCCACCTGCGGCGAACTGCTAAAAACGATGCGTACCGAATCACGAGCCGTGCATCCCGTTAGCGATTGTTTGGCCGAAAGGTGCACGTATTGTGTATTTTGACTTTTCCCTTTCACAGTGAGAAATTGTGTTGAATCAGGAATCACTGTACCGTTGACCCGCCAAGTGTAGTCGGTATGTTGCGCGGAATCCTGGGCTTTGAGTCGAATCCCCTTGCCATCGCAATCGTATCGTACAAGTCCTTTATCCGACAAAAGCAAACTCGGTGCTTCCAGAATTTGCGTCATTTGGATAGCCCCATTGATCTTCGGCTTGGTGCTACTCCATCTCATTCGATAGCCCATACCCGCAGGGATATTGCTCGGAAGAACGGCATCAATTTTTGCAGGAATGAGGGTATCGGAAACGCGGTTTAGCGCATATCCTTTGGCGAAATTGCCTTTGTCATCGCTCAGTTCAAATATGAATTCATTGCCTGTATCAAACGTACCAAAGTTTTTGATAAAAGGATTTTTATACGTGGTAACACTATCGCCGGCGCATCCCACAATTTCGCTATCGGCCCCAAACAGGTGGATATCGGCCACGAAAACTTTGCCGCAGATGATGCAGGTATAGGC
>CANIZU010000069.1 GCA_947472115.1 Flavobacteriales bacterium
TTACAACCTTTCGATGAAGTGTTGGGTGAATGGCATCCAAGTGAGCGAAGGCAGTGTGGGCGATATGGATTGGACCTTTGCCGAAATCATTGAGCGATGCTCGTACGGCGCCGATATTTTCCCTGGCGATGTCATTGGTAGCGGAACCGTGGGTACCGGCTGTTTCCTTGAACTTAACGGAACCGGAAAACTCAATAACCCCGAATATCCTGAACAATGGCTTCAAGCAGGCGATGTGGTGGCGATGGAAATTGCCGGACTCGGACATCTGAGCAACAGCATCGTAAAAGAAAATAGTGATTTTAGCATCCTCGCACTCAAAAAATTGCCCAGCGAAAACGCATAATTAACCTCAAAAATTACCCATTACACCAACAAATCCTCCACTCCACCAATAACCCCTCCTAAACGCTATGAGAAGGAACCACGAAATCGATTACCGCATCTTCGGCGAAGAAATGCAGTGTGTAGAAATAGAACTCGATCCCCAAGAAACCGTAATGGCCGAAAGCGGTAGCTTTATGTTCATGGACAACGGCATCGAAATGGAAACCATCTTTGGCGATGGCAGCAGCAACCAAGGCAGCGGCATTTTCGGAAAACTCATGGGTGCCGGAAAACGCCTCCTTACAGGTGAATCCTTGTTCATGACGGCCTTTACCAATATGGGCTATAACAAGGCACGTGTGACTTTCGCTGGACCTTATGCGGGTAAAATTATGCCTCTCGACCTAATGCAATTGGGCGGTAAGGTGATTTGTCAAAAGGATAGTTATCTCTGCGCAGCCAAAGGCGTAAGTGTCGGTATCGAATTCCAAAGGAAATTGGGCACCGGACTCTTCGGCGGCGAAGGATTTATCATGCAAAAGCTGGAAGGCGATGGCTTGGCCTTTGTTCACGCAGGCGGACATGTATTGAAAAAGGAATTGGCAGCGGGTGAAACACTAAAAATAGACACCGGTTGCATCGTGGCCTTTACTGCAGGTATTAATTACGATATTCAGATGGTGCGTGGGGTTAAAAATGCAATTTTTGGTGGTGAAGGTTTGTTCTTTGCTGTTTTGAGCGGACCCGGAACTGTTTGGTTACAGAGCTTGCCCGTTTCTCGATTGGCATCAAAAATCTTGAGCTATGGTAGCCCCGGCGGACGTAGAGAAGAGGGAAGTATCCTTGGCGGATTGGGAAATATCCTAGACGGCGACGGCTTCTAATTCACCATACGGCGACGGTTTCTAGTTAAACCAATACACCCACTTGGCGGCCAAACTTCGATACGATGGCCCCATGTAAATATCACGATTCGGTAGCACCGAATTGAATTGATTGTAATTTTGAGAAAACACCAAGAAGATATCGCTCATCGGACGGTATCGCCATTGGAATCTGATGTTCACGTTCATCTTCTCAGTCTGCGTATTATACTGTAAGAACCCTGTGATGTATTTCGTGGTACTTAAACTGTATTCCGCTTTTAACCCCAATAAGTTGATTTTCGATGTACCCAAGCTGTCTGGCAACATAACATTGATGTGATTCCAGTTTGCCGAAAGCAATAATTTTGGCAGTTTTAACTTCCCAATTCGAGGTGCTCTATAGTTGATGTTTCCGTTGAATTCAGTCTTTGTGCCCTGGAAATAGCCGCCATAAATCACCTCACAAAAAGCACTCAATCGCTTCCTACTATTAGTTGTGAATTCGGGATGAATGGCAAACCACTGATATTTTCCAAAATAAAATTGTTTCTTATTCAATGGGTCAAACGGCAAAAATAAATTGTAATAATTGTGGTCCACACTGAAATGGAAAATCGCACTTTTCTGAAAAATTGCATCATAACCCAACTCACTCGTTGACTCAGTAACACCAAATGAACTATCGTAATAACTACTGTTGTAAATTGAAATACCGTGGTTGTTGATGTATTTATGTTTGGGATACCAAGTATAGCCCAAATTTGGCTCCAAGCGATAGTAATTGTAGCGATACATCTTCCCCGTTTTCGCATCGGTATTGTCGGTCCGAGGCACAAAACCTGTCCTCGCAACAAAGGAACGACTTACATATTCATGGTTCCACATGGCCATCCAGTGCAAAGATTTATATCGTAACCAAGTGGCGTGAGCAAAGCCCTCCAGACCATGTAATCCGGGATAAAACGACTTCTGAATAAATGCCTTCCCACCCCAACGATTGTTCTTGGTTAACAAATTAAACTCCCCCCCAACCACAGAATTATAATCACCCGTAGAATCCCTATTTCCCTTGCCGTCGGTAAATGTCCTCTGAACCCCCAATTTCTGGTCATGTACCCAAATTAACGCCGCATTACTCGCCGCAAAGACCTTCTTCTGCAACGACGCCACCGTATAATTCACAGCAGGTAAATGAACCGCCTTATTCCCATCCTTCACATCTACACTCCTTGTTGTAATGTTCATCGCCCCAATTCTTAAACCATCACCCAACTTGCCAGACAATCTAACACCGCCCAAAATGGGTACAGCCCCATTATCACTTAAACCTATACGCCGAGAGAAAAACGGACGAATCTGCCTGAATCCAAAACCGGCAAACAAATCGCTATTTTCAATAAAAAACTGACGTCTTTCAGGGAAAAACAAATTGTATCGGGTCAGATTAATCTGTTGCACATCAACATCAACTTGCGCAAAATCTGGGTTGGCCGTAATATCCAAATTTAAACTCCTCGTAATACCCAATTTTGCATCAAACCCAAATTTTGGACTCCCCGAAATAGGATCGCTCAAAAAAGTGCGTTTTCCTGAAACTCCCTGAGATGTCATTCCACTTACATAGGGAATAAACACCAAATTTCGGTTGCTCTTAGACAATGGCTTACCCATGAATTGCAGCGAATCACAAAACACCAATGAACTCACATTAAAATTCCTCGGTACCCTAGCATAATTCGAAACCTCGTTGTTTTTAAAATCAAAACGCGTCACATTAAAGCCCCAAACTGAAACCCCCGGTGTAAATCGAATGCTATTGAAAGGTATAGAAAACTCCGCCGTCCAATACCCATCCTTCAGCTGCGTTGCACTGCGCCAAACCTGATCCCAAGCCGTAGTTACACCAAACCCACCTCCCCCTTCAACAGAACCCTCACGCTGCGAATTGTATGGGGTGACCCCAAATGAAAATCCATTCTGACCGTCCTTAAACGTAGATAATGTTAACACCACCCCATCCGAATTGGTCACACTGAAATCCCTTTTCAAACTCTGAATTACAAACTGCTTCTGCGGATTGCGATCAATACTCTTCACAGCAAAATACAAATGCTTATCGTCGTAGGCAAAAGCTACCTGTGTCTGAGATTTCGACAAAGATGTATCGTAAGGAAAATATTGCACAAACGGACGTGAAACAAAAACCGACTGCCAAATGGGCTCATCCAATTCACCATCCACCGTTACCGGATTCTCCGAATAAACCACGGGCATCTTTCCCGATTTCCCTATGGAAGTACTGTCATCAACAGCAAAGAGATTTGCATGTAAAAAAATACTGGTCAATATCAGAATGATACCGCGCATCAATCAACGCCAGCTATATTTCTTTTTTGGGCAATCGTTAACGAATTCAACTTTAAATAGTATCCTTTTCTACTCGCCAAAACATAAAATTTCAGGGAAGATCCAACCGACAAATTGTTTCCTGCAACATGATTCCAAGATTTCAATTGTTCTGGAGTACAGTCAAAAATATCACTCAACGTATACACTGCATCGCCAGATTTAACACGATAGTAAACCCAAATTTTCTTGTCCGCCGGCGTCGTTAAAATTGTTTTAGGGACCGGAGGCGTAACTCCAGCCGAATCGGTTACCGATTGATCCCCCTTCGCCACCACCAAATTGATCGATGAATCACCCTCAACCACCGCAATTGTATCCGTTCTAATAATTGGAATAAACCCTTGCTTGTTTCCAATCCAATAAACCAAAGAATCCTTTTTTGACTGATAAACGCCCACATATGCCGCAGGCAATCGAAACGTACAAGGCGTGCCAAAATAGGGAACCATATCCGCCCTAAACTCAGGGTTAAGACTGCGCAAATCTGATAGACCTACACCCACTTTTTCATTCAATACCTTGAAGGGCAAAACTGTTGGCACCGACTGCACCTCAACTGCATCTTGCGACTCAACCTTAAAAGGCTTGATGCCATATTGCTTGGCATGATGCAACACAACCAACGCAGCATAAAACTGAATCACCGGTAAACGTTCCTCCGGTTCCAATGCATCGTAAATATGATTGAAATCCAAATCCCCATTTAAGCCATGAATCACTTGATTCAAACGAATAGGACCTATTCTGAAAGCGGTGATCACCTTCAACCAATCGCCGTAAATGTGATACAAATCATGCAAATATTGACATGCCGCCTCAGATGACTTTAGAGGATCTCGCCTTTCATCAAACAAAGCCGTTTCCCTCAAATCATATTTTTTTCCAATCGTATAGGCCAATGGCCACATCCCCGCTGCCCCACTCTCATCGCGATACCTAGGCTCAAAACCCGATGTACCCGCTGGAATGAATTTCACAAACCAAGGCAACCCGTATTTCTGTGCGATGCGATCAATAGAGGCTTCGTAATACTGCAAACGACCGTAAAAAATCGAGGTGCTTTCATTCTCGTTCTTCAACCAATCCTGCACCGTTATCTCAATATCGTTGTTATAAAAATAAGGGACCCCATTGGATTCCATCGTTTTCAAACGCAGCTGCACATCGTTCTGACCTACGGCCAAACCGCAAACCATCACTAGCAATATAAAAATTCTCAATTTCAAGCTCATCCCAGGGTTTCTTCCACCAATTTCGACAAATCAAACAACGCTTGTTCCTCTAAAATCCCTGTCATCAACTGAACACCCATTGGCAAGCCAGCTAAGGTTTTGCCTCCAGGGATAGATATCGCAGGATTTCCTGCCAAATTCGCTTGGACCGTCAATAAATCCGCCATATACATCGCCACCGGATTTGCCGCTTTCTCGCCCAATTTAAACGCCGGCGTACTGGTCGTTGGAAGTAGAATGGCATCCGCATTGGCCAATATTTTCTCCGTTTCCGTCCGTATAATCTGCCTTACTTTTTGCGCTTTTTCATAATACGCATCGTACTGATCACTGCTCAAAACAAACGTGCCCAACATAATCCTACGCTTTACTTCCTCACCAAAACCTTCGGTACGAGAAAGCACATAAGTTGATTCCAAATCATGGGCATTTTCGCTTCGTTTTCCGTACATCATACCTGAATACCTCGACAAATTGCTCGAAGCTTCTGCCGTTGTGATCACGTAATACACCGGAACCATATGATCCAATAATGGGAAATCAAAATAACTCACCTCATGACCTGCTGCTTCCAACTTGGCAATCAAACCCGTCATCATCGATTTCACTTCTGGGTCGATCCCTTCCCCGTCGATTGCTTCGCGCATCACCGCAAATTTTGCTTTCGCCGGTGCCTTGGGCGCGGTGAAGTGTGGCGCCGGCTGCTGAAACATCGAAGCGTCTTGTCCGTCCGGACCCGCCATTATCTCTGTCAACAACGCCGAATCTTCTATACTCTTCGTCATCGGACCAATCTGGTCAAAGCTCGATGCGTAAGCCAATAAACCCCAACGAGAAATTAATCCGTATGTGGGTTTTAATCCTACAATCCCTGTAAATGCAGCGGGCTGACGAATGGATCCTCCAGTGTCGCTACCCAAGGCTGCATGAGCCATATTCGCTTGAACCGCTACCGCACTACCCCCAGAAGAACCTCCCGGAACTCGCGTTGGATCAACCGCATTTAGTACTGGACCATAAGCGCTGTTCTCATTACTCGCACCCATCGCAAATTCATCGCAATTGGTACGACCAATGAAAATGGCATCCTCGTCCAACAATCGCTGAACTACTGTAGCCGAATAAATCGATTCAAATCCTTGTAAAATTTTTGAGGAAGAACTCACTTTATGGCCTCGAAACGACAAAACATCTTTCAAAGCAATCACAATACCGGCCAAACGACCTGCGGTGCCTGCTTTAACTTTGCCATCAATTTCGATTGCCCTTGCTTTTGCTTCATCAGACCAAACCTCTAAAAAGGCGTTCAAATGCTGATTGTCCGCAATATTTTTTAGGTAATAATCTACCAATGCCGCGCAAGTGACACGGCCCGAATTCAGGTCTTCCCGAATTGCTGAAATCCGGCTGTAGTGTTCCAAGATTACTCTTTGTTTTCTTTTGGATCTTCGTTCATTCCCTTGCGAATCTCGGTGCTAACGTTATTCTTAGCATCTTGAAACTCTCTAATACCACGGCCCAAACCGCGCATTAATTCAGGAATTTTTTTGCCGCCAAAAAGCAACAAAACGAGAACCAAAAGAATGATCATTTCTTGGCCACCCAAAAAAGATAATAAATGAAATGTGTTCATTGCCCTTCAAAAATACGACAAAACTGCGAGGGTTCCTTCCCTTTTTTCAGAATACCAAGGACCCAATCGCGATCCCTTTATTCAGGCCCCCAAAATGCGCTCCGTTCAACCTAAAATAAACTTACCCTTGAGCCCAATTTCCTTTGTCCATCTGGTTGAACTGCCAAGGCGCCCCGTTGTTTTCCAAATTGGTAAACATGTTATTTAATTCGCTCGGCGCAGCACTCTTTTCCATCACTTGATACTGACGCATCTGAACGATGATGTCCACCGGATTGATATTCACCGGACATGCTTCAGCACATGCGTTACAAGTTGTACAAGCCCACAATTCCTCGGTGCTGATATAGCTATGCAAGTCCTTGCCATCGTCAAATCGCGCTACTTCTGCAGCATTGTTATCCGCGACATTGGTTACCGCCTCCGTATTCTGCTGGGCCAACTTCTTCGCCGCGTCAATGCCTCTTCCCACTTCCTCCAAACGATCTCTTGTGTCCATCATCACTTTTCTTGGTGATAACAATTTCCCTGTTTGATTGGCCGGACAAACACTGCTGCACCTTCCGCATTCGGTACAAGTGTATGCGTCCATCAAGTTTTTCCATGTCAAATCTTGTACATCTTTGGCACCAAAGCCCGCTGGCGGTTCATACCCTTCTGGCGGCTGCGCCGCCGGGTCCATCATCAATTTTACCTCCGTGGTTACATAACCCAAATTCTCAAATTCACCCTTCGGCTTCAATGGCGTGTAATACACATTCGGAAAACTCATGATGATATGCCAATGCTTGCTATATGGCACATAATTCAAAAACACTACGATGCCCACAAAATGGAACCACCAACACAATCGCTCAATCATATGAACCGACCCGTCGCTGAATCCATCAAGAAATCCTACCAAATACTGACTCACCGGAAAGCTGCCATGACCCTCCATCAAACCCCTACTAACCAATACTTGCTCCGCCGCATTCATCTTCAACAAAGCCCCCATCAACACAATCTCAACCACCAAAATAATCGTGGCGTCCTTCACCGGCCAACCCTTCAACTCCGGCATCTGCAAGCGCGGCACCTTGGTAACGAAACGACGTCCCAAGAAAACCACACAAGCAACCAAAACACCCAATGCCAAAATTTCAAAAAATCCTATCGCCACATCATAAATCGAACCCAAATAATGGGCGAAAAAACGATGTGTACCCAATAATCCATCTATCAAAATCTCCAACACCTCAATGTTGATCAATACAAAGCCGACATAAATCAAGATGTGAAAGAAGCCCGCTATGGGCCTGCGAACCATCTTGCTCTGACCCATCGCTACCCATGCCATCTGCTTCCATCGCGCCGCCGGATTGTCCGATAAATCCTGTTTCTTTCCCAAAAAAATATTCCTGCGGATGAATTTTACCCGACCGGCGAATATCCAACTTCCAACGCCCAAAATCAGGGCAAAAATCACTTGTGATAGGATTCCCATTGGTTGCGAAATTAATCAAATAACCGCATTCTACCCATCCCCACTTCCATTACCCCTCTCAAATGTCCACTTTTACGGAATCACAGGATTCACCAATCCATAAACCGATCCATTGCCCGGCCAAAAATCAATGCCCAATGATTTCACCGCGACAGGCTTTCTGCCCGCATTATCAATGAAAATCTGCATATCGTATCCCCTCGTTGCAAAATGATTTATGTTCGACGCAAGACCCGATCCGATCCCTCTGAATACTCCTTGGCCTTCCATTCCTTGTCCTTCCATTCCCTCGCCACCCCAATTCACATCAACCAAACGACCGGCCAAATAAATATTCACTCTACATCTTCCGCCTTCCAAAACCTCCAAATCGCCCAATCCATACCCCATATTTCCGATGCCTTGGTCCAAATATCTAATGTTCTCCCCAGCCCCATTTTTTATCATCACAACCAACCGCAAATCCTTATCCCGAAGCAACTGCGTATCCAATTCCAAAGAAGCCACAGCAACAAACTCCGCACTATATCGCTGATCGCCCAATGAATCCGTTGAAACAGCCAATACCTGACGATACTGACTTGAGTCGATGTCGCCCCGCAACGCAAGCTGTCCGCTGAAAACAGGCAAAACCCTATCCCGCAAGAAACCAGAATCTATATTGCCCACTCCAAACTTGGAAAA